>JAINCL010000176.1:0-6949 GCA_036574145.1 Deferribacterales bacterium
CTCCATATACAACAAGAATGGATGGTAGAGGTCCAGCTTGGGGTAATTCATTGTTTGAAGACAATGCTGAGTATGGTTTTGGTATGAGACTTGCAGTTGATAAATTCCACCAGATGGCAGTAGAACTTCTTAATCTTCTAAGAGATAAAGTAGGAACAGATCTTGCTGATTCAATACTTAATGCATCTCAAAAGAATCAGGTGGAAATAGAGGAACAGATTGAACGCGTACAGAAGTTGAAAGATATTCTTAAAACTCTAAACACTGCTGAAGCTAAGAAATTACTTGAAATAGCAGATTACCTTGTGAAGAAATCTGTATGGATTGTTGGTGGTGATGGCTGGGCATATGATATTGGATATGGTGGTCTTGATCATGTTATTGCTCAATCCCAAAATGTTAATATACTTGTTCTTGACACCGAAGTATATTCCAATACAGGTGGTCAGGCATCTAAATCTACTGCTACAGGATCTTTCGCTAAATTTGCTTTTTCTGGTAAAGAGGGTGAGAAGAAAGATCTCGGTATGATTGCGATGACTTATGGAAATGTATATGTAGCTAAAGTATCATTATCTAATCCAGCTCAATGTATTAAAGCCTTTGTAGAAGCTGAAGCTTATGATGGTCCATCTATTATCATTGCATACAGCCATTGTATTGCACATGGTATTAATATGTCTAAAGGTATTGAACAACAAAAGCTTGCTGTACAATCAGGCTATTGGAATTTATATAGGTTTAACCCTCAATTAGCTGCTGAAGGTAAAAATCCTTTGATATTGGATAGCAAAGAGCCCACGACAACTGTTGAAGAGTATATGAAGACTGAGACAAGATTTAAAACAGTCATGCAGGCATTCCCAGAAAGGGCTAAAGAGCTTGCAGATTTAGCTAATAGAGCAGCTAAGAGGAAATATAGTATTTACAAACAGCTAACCGAAATAAATTGTAAGGAATAATTTTAGGGGTGCATTAGCACCCCTATTTCATAACAATGAGAAATAATTTAGATAAGATTAAAATAATACTTGTATTGTTGGTTTTCATAATATCTTTAACAATATTAATATATTTTAATACAGATAGGACATCCCTGAATGATCAGGAGAAAAGATTTTTACATGATAAATCTGAAATAGTTTTTGTAAGCCAGATTAATTATCCACCTTTTGAATTCCTTGCAAATAACTTACAGTCATCTGGTATGATGATAGAATTAATTCATTGGATTGCTTCAGAATATGGATTTAAAGCTAAGTTTATTAACTCATCTTTTGCAAATGCCCAAAAAATGGTTTTGGAAGGTGAAGCTGATGTACTTACATCTTTATTTTACAGTCGGGAAAGAGATAAAAAATTCGATTTTACTAAACCTGTTTTTGAAATATCTACATCAATTTTTGTAAAATTTAATGATGATTCTATTAAAGAATTATCCGATATAAAAAATAAGAAAGTAGCCATTCAAAAAGGTGATTACGCTATAGATTATTTGAAATCTAAAAAAATTGATTATACTTTAGTGGAAACTGATGATTTTATTTCAGCTGCAAATCTGTTGATTAAAAGTGAAGTTGATGCAGTTGTGGGTGATGAACCAATTATATTTTATGAACTACAACAATTAGATCTTATAGGTGAAGTAAAAAACATTGGTAAGTCTCTATATGTTGGGCTTGATTGTATGGCGACAAAAGATGGTAATAAGATTTTAATATCAATACTTAATAAAGGTATAACAAGAGCAAAAAATAGAGGAGTGTTGGATAATATCCAGAGAAAATGGACAGGAAAAACAGTTAAACACCATTTTTATGAGCATAGATACATATTAATTACTTTTTCAATATTACTTCTCATTGTTATATTTGTAATTGTTTGGAATATCACTTTAAGGCAAATTGTGAATAAAAAGACTGAAGAGCTTAAGAAAATAAATACTGAACTCATATTATCAATCAATAGATTTAATGCGATTCTTAAATCCTCCCCTGATGGTATAGGTATGTGCGATTTAGATGGTAAAATCTTATTTATTTCAGACAAACTCTTAGAGATGTACGGTTATACTTTGGATGAAAAAGATAGATATGTTGGAGAAAATATAAGAGATTTCATACATGAAGATTATCATGAAAAGTTGAACCTAAATTTTAAAAAATTATTGGAAAATGAGAAAGAATTAAACATCAGTGAATATTTAGCAAAAAAGAAAAATGGGGAAGTTTTTTGGATTGAAGTAAGTTCATCTGTTATAAAAGATAATTTAGATAATCCCGTAGCTATAGTGTTTACCGAAAGAGATATAACCGATCGTAAAAATAAGGAAGAACTACTATTAATGATAATTAAAGGGATACCTCATCCAGCTTGGCTGATTAATAAAGATAGAAAAATTGTCGCTCAAAACAATGCTGCAGAAGCATTTAATACTAAAATAGGGGATTATTGCTGGTACGGAATTCATAAATGTAAAACAATACCTTATGAACAAAAAAGTTATTATGAAACTCACGGTATTCCGTTACCAGGCACTATGTGTACCTTTTGTAAAGGTGATGAATGTTTGAATTCAAAGATTTCTGTAAATAAAGAAGTATTTTTAGATGGTAGATACTGGGATGTTTGGTGGATACCTGTGGATGATAACAGGTATCTGCATTATGCTGTAGACATAACTAAATTTAGACAGATAGAAGAAGAGTTAAAAATTTATAATAAAAAGCTCGAAGATATAGTCATAGAATCTAATACTTTAAGAGAATTGGCTGAAGAGGCTAATAGAGCTAAAAGTAGATTCCTTGCTATAATATCCCATGAGTTAAGGACACCTTTGACAGCAATTTCAGGTGCTCTCGAATTGATTAAAAAAGATAAATCTTTAATTGATAGTTATATAGATATTTTAATATCTTCTACCGAACAGTTGAAGATTCTGATTAATGATATAACAGATCTTAATAAAATTGAGAATAATAAATTGGAACTTGTTTTAAAGAATTTTAATTTAAGAAAGATTCTTGTAGAGGTTGCATATCTAATCAATTCTATAAAAAGTAATAAAGATATTGCATTCTATGTTGATATATACGATAAGATCAACGGTGAAGTGGTAGGTGATCCTATAAGGCTAAAACAGGTACTTTTAAATTTATTAAACAATGCTATTAAATTTACATCTTCAGGTTATATAAAGTTACATGTTAAAATTATCAATGAAACAGAAAAGAATATAACATACTATTTTGAAGTTGAAGATACCGGTATTGGTATAGCAAAAGAAGATCTGGATAAACTGTTTAAACCTTTTAGCCAAATTGATACCACTCATTCAAAAAAGTATTATGGTTCTGGAATAGGTCTATATTTATCCCAAAGTATCATAAATGCCATGGGTGGGAAAATAGAAGTAGAGAGTGAAGTTGGTAAAGGTTCAAAGTTTTATTTTACTATCACATTAGAAAAGGCAGAGAAATATGACCAGGATAAAATAGAAGCTACAAATGGGCAATTCTTTGATATAAAAGTTTTGGTGGTGGATGATAATAAAGTAAACCTTCTTATAACGGAAAAATTAATGAAAAATATTATTAAAAGCATAGACTTAGCTGAAAATGGATATAGGGCTCTTGAGATGGTAAGAAAGAATAACTACGATGCTATTTTCATGGATATACAGATGCCCGGTATGGATGGTTTGGAAGCAACAATGTCTATTAGAGAGTTTAATAAAGATGTCAAGATATTTGCCATGTCAGCAAATGTATATAAGGAAGATATGGAAAATGCCATAAAGAGTGGTATGAACGACTTTTGTCCTAAGCCTATATCTTTAAATAAGCTCAAAGAGCTCTTAAATAAATATTTCAGTAAAAACTAATAAAAGGGGGCTTAATCCCCCTTTTATAATTGATAAACCACTTTTCCAGATTTAATTGTTAAACAACATACCC
Organism: Deferribacterales bacterium; assembly: GCA_036574145.1. Classification (GTDB taxonomy): domain Bacteria; phylum Chrysiogenota; class Deferribacteres; order Deferribacterales; family Calditerrivibrionaceae; genus Calditerrivibrio. The sequence goes on from JAINCL010000176.1 coordinate 3,957, forward strand.
CTTTTAATTTTTTACCAAGAAATGGGGTATTGGTTGATTTAGATCTATTTAGATTTTCATCGTATATATACTCCTTTTCTGCGTCTATTATAGTTATATCAGCTAACTTCCCTTCAGCGATTAAACCTCTATCTTGAAGATTTAGTATTTTTGCAGGATTATATGATGTAAGCTTTACAAATTCATTCATATTTATCAAGCTTGCTCTAACAAGTTCAAGTGTGAGGGGTATAACTGTTTGAAGCCCAATTATCCCGAAGGCTGCAAGATCAAATTCCACAAATTTCTCATCCCTATGATGTGGAGCATGGTCTGTGGCAATACAATCGATGGTTCCATCCTTTAAACCATTTTTTATGGCTTCTACATCCTCTTTACTCCTAAGAGGTGGATTCATTTTATAATTGGTGTTATAGTTTAATAATTCATCTTCTGTTAATGTAAAATGATGTGGTGTAGCTTCACAAGTTATATTTAAACCTTTATCTTTTGCATATCTTATGAGATCAACTGCACCTTTGGTACTTACATGACATATATGGAAATGGGTACCTGTGAGTTTTGAAATCAGTATATCTCTTGCAATAATTATCTCTTCAGCTTCGGATGGAATTCCTTTTAAACCGGTAATTGTGGCAACTCTTCCTTCGTTAATCACACCTTTACCAGCCAGATCTTTATCTTCTGCATGGGAAACAACAATACCACCAATACCTTTTATATACTCTGCAGCTCTTCGCATTACTTCCGAATTCATAACAGGCTTTCCATCATCTGAAAAAGCTAAAGCCCCAGCTGCTCTCATTTCACCGATCTCGGCAAGTTCGTTACCTTCTAACCCCTTTGTAATGGCCCCCACAGGGTATAAATCTATCAGACCAACTTTTTTTGCTTTATCTATCATATAAGTGGTTATATAAGCATTATCATTGACAGGTTTTGTATTTGCCATAGGTAGACATGTTGTTACTCCACCAGCCACAGCAGCTTTACTTCCAGTTTCGATGTCCTCTTTATATTCAAGACCTGGATCTCTGAAATGAACATGCATATCTATAAGACCGGGGACAACCATCTTTCCACTACAATCTATTATATGATCTGCAGGCATATTTAATTTTCCAATCTTTGTTATCTTATCATTTTCAATAAGAATGTCATTTTCTATTGTTTCATTATAATTGATAATTTTACAATTTTTTAGTAGGATACTCATCTATTCCTCCAATTTTAAATTAGTATTCTGCATAGCCAGAAGATAAATTACCGCCATTCTCACTGCTACACCATTTTCCACCTGTTCCAGTATTACAGATTGTTCACAATCTGCAAGTAATGACGGCAATTCTACCCCTCTATTAATCGGTCCTGGATGCATAATTATTGCATCTTTTTTAGCCTTTGCTAATCTATTTTTATTGAGTCCAAAAAGTTTTGAATACTCTTTTAAAGATGGAAGCAAGGCTATCCCCTGCCTTTCAAGCTGTATTCTTAGCATCATTATTACATCGCAATCTTCAACTGCCTCATCAATAGTCTTACATATTTCACAACCGAGAGGTTCATATTCTTTTGGTATCATTGTGTTGGGTCCATAGAGCTTTAAATTGATACCCAATTTTTTCATTGCCCATGCATTGGATCTTGCCACTCTACTATGGGTAATATCACCAATAATGGCAACATTAAGCCCTTCTAATCTACCTTTTTTTTCTTTGATAGTAAATAGATCAAGGAGAGCTTGAGTAGGGTGCTCATTTGTTCCATCACCTGCATTGATAACATGAGCTTTAGTATTTTCTGCAATAAATTTTACTGATCCAGAATAGGAGTGTCTTACAACAAACATATCAACACCCATAGATTCGATATTTTTAACTGTATCTATAAGTGTTTCACCTTTTGTAGTACTGCTTGCTGATGCAGTGAAATTGATGGTATCAGCTGACAATCTTTTCCCTGCTATTTCGAAAGAGGTTCTTGTTCTTGTGGACGGTTCGAAAAAAAGGTTTACGATGGTTTTCCCCTTCAAAGTGGGAACTTTTTTAATCTCCCTTTTATTGATCTCTTTGAATTTTTCTGCTGTTTCTAAAATGTAAAGTATTTCATCCTTTGAAACATCAATCAATCCTGTTAAATCTTTCCTTTTAAGAGACATATTACCCCCTTTTTTCTATAGTTACTGTATCTATATTATCTATTTCTTTAAGTTTTACATTGATCTTTTCATCTATATTGGTTGGAACAAATTTCCCCACAAAATCTGCATGTATCGGTAATTCTCTATGTCCTCTATCTACTAAAACAGCAAGCATTAACTTTTTAGGTCTACCCAAGTCTGTAATGGCATCAAGTGCAGCTCTAACAGTTCTACCTGTAAAGATAACATCATCTATTAAGATAATTGTTTTACCCTTTATATCAAAATTTATATCTGTGCCCAATAATTTTGGCAAATCGGCAATTTCTGTTAAGTCGTCTCTATAAAGTGTAATATCTAAGTAACCGACAAGAGGTTTTGTATTTCTATATCTTGCAATGATATCTCCTATCCTATCTGCGAGTATAGCTCCTCTTCTTTTAATCCCTATTAATGCGAAATCGGTATCTTCTTTAATTTTTTCGATTATCTGGAATGTCATACGTGTTAAAATATTTTCGATTTCATGCTTATTTAATATCTCTTTTTCTATCATAAATACCTCCAATTATAAAAAAAAGCCTCCCAGTCATACTGGAAGGCTTTAACATACTTTTATTGTTCGAACTTTTTTATCATTATTATCTCCAATTAAATATTAGTATCTATTTTGGTGGTTGTCAATAAAATTCTTGATAATTTTTAAAATTTGGTTTAAAACAAATTAATGGAGGTAAAGATGAAAAGGAGTGTAGTATTATTTTTGGTTTTCATGACTGTAATGGTTGCTTTATATGGTTGTGTACCTGCTGTAGCAGTTGTGGCTGCTGGTGGTACATATAGTATTACTGCT
>JAINCL010000177.1:0-1108 GCA_036574145.1 Deferribacterales bacterium
AACGTTCATTTATATCCATCAACTTTATTATTAGGATGTATTATTAATTATATTATCTCTATAAATTAAGTCAAGGGAAATTTCAAAATAAAACCAAAAACCGCCCAAATGGGCGGTTTTTGTGAACCCTCCCAAATTTATGAAATAAATTTAGGCGGGTGAACCCGCAAGGAAAGGTTTTTACTTACCAAGATAGAACTGAGAAGTCTGTAAGCCTGTAAGACCCCAAGTTTGATCTACAATAGTACCACCAGTTGAAGTTGACCACTTAATATTATTAATCTTGGCTTGGAACCAACCTCCTTCAACAGCACCGGTATTAGTTAAGTGATCAGTAAAGGTACAGGTAGCAGTACTGCCTGATGGAATTCTCCAGTAATTAGAGTTAGTAGTATTAGTTTCTGCAGGAGAATTGCAAGACCAAGCATCAGAGGATGATGCAGTGGTATAATTATCAGCTATTCCAGTTATTCCAGTGTTAGTAGTAGCAATATAGATATCACCACCATTAGCAGTAACTGTAAAGGTAATAGAAGCATCTGCTACATCATTAGTATGAGGAGGAGAACCATTAGGTGCAGAACCAGTTACTTTAACGTCAGAACCACTATACACAAAAGTTGGAGCTACTAAGAATGGATACATCTTATTACCAGTTACTGAAGCACCATTAACTGTTACTACATTGCTATTGGCATCAATACCAGTTAAGGTAGGTCCAGTAATAATTTGAAGGTAACCAGTACCATTATTGGTATAGCCACTAGGTACCTGAGCCAAAACAGCTTTTACTGTTAAGGTCTTAGTAGTACCAGCAGCTACAGGAAGAGTGAAATTAGACCAAGTTGAAGTTCCAGTGTTAGTAGCATCCCAACCTGTAGGAGCAGCTGAAGCTACTAAATTAGAACCATCCCAAAGTTCAAGAGCAGTAACATGATCCTTAGTAAAGTTAGTAAAGTTAGAACCAGCTACTTTAACTTTAATAGTACCGCTATTGAAAGTAGCATTAACATTATCTACTTTCACATTAAACTTCAAGACATCTACTTTAGTGGTATTGTTGCTAGAAACAATAACATTACCATCTAAAGGATTATCAGTAGCTAAA
>JAINCL010000178.1:0-1238 GCA_036574145.1 Deferribacterales bacterium
ATCGATTTTTCTCAGAAGATCATATAAAACAATAGCAGCAGAATTTGCAAGATTTAAGCTTCGTATATTGTTGTTAATTGGTATCCTATAACAATCGGTTATAAATCTTTTTCTTAACTCTTCGGGAAGACCTGATGTCTCATTTCCAAAGATCAAGATTGTGTTTTCTGTGGGTATTTCGGTATAATATCTATTTGAAAATTTTGTTAAAAAAGCGTAGTTAAAAGATGTTTTGGGGTATGTCTCTTCAAATTCATAAAAATTATTTATATGTTTTAGAATTACATGTTCCCAATAATCAAGACCAGCTCTTTTTAAGTATTTATTAGATAAAGAAAACCCTAACTTTCCTATCAGGATAAGTTCAGTATTGGTACCAGCACAAAGTCTTGCAATATTACCAGTATTTTGCGGTATCTCTGGTTCGTAAAGTGCTATTTTAAACATATTAAAATTCTACCTTTTCACAGCTTCCCCATATCGATTCCAGTTTATAATAATCTCTTTCATTTTTACCCATGATATTTATTATAATTGTTCCAAAGTCTATACATACCCATTTTGAAGTTCCATATCCTTCAGCATTTAATTTTTGTAGGTTAAGTTCTTGACATACTTCATCTGTATAGTCTGCTAGAGTTTTTATATGGGTATCAGAGTTTCCCGTACATATGATAAGATAATCAGCTATTGATGAAACTTCTTTGATCTTATAGATGACAATATTTTCAGCCATCTTTTCTGAGAGCTTATCATAAATTGTTTTTAAAATATCTTTACTCATCATACCTCCTGATATAATCTATTTTCAATTATATATTTATACACTTTTTCATCTAAAAAATCTTTATAAAAACCAGTTTTTATGGATTCCCTTATTTGTGTACTTGAGATCGGTACCTCTTTAATCTTTGTTAGAATTATCTTGTTTGTCATTCCGAATATAAAGTCTTTGGAATCTACTATCTTTTCTCTCAACAACTCTGGTATTTCTTTAATCATCTTTGAAAAAGGGTGGTTGGGTCTATTTACAATAATAAAATTAGATAGTTCAAATAATTTATCCCATTTATGCCAGGTTTCGATTGTTGCAAATATATCACTTCCGACGAGGAAAAATAACTCTTGGGGATGATAAAAATTATTAAAATGTTTTAATGTATTATATGTGTATGATGTTTCATTGTTATTTAACTCATAGTCAGAAATTAAAAAAATATCTTTGTCAAGATCTGATA
>JAINCL010000179.1:0-11003 GCA_036574145.1 Deferribacterales bacterium
AACCTGAATTATCGTGCCCCTCCTGCTGAGATCTAATCAATCTCAATGCCATAGAGGGATGAACATAATTTTTAGATTTAATAGCGCCTATCCTACACATAAAACCTCCTAATATTATTAGCTAATAATATTAGTTTTTAAATTTGTCAATACTAATTTTATTATTTATATTTCCTTAAAAATATTTTTATTTAAGATTTACAGATTTGACACAAAGCTAATAATATCTTAAGATACTTATAAATAAGAAGTTGTGTTATTTGCCAACAAGATCTTAAGGTTATTTATTTTAAAATGTAAATTCTATGTAAAAAATAAAAAGATTATGAAATTACACCTTAAAAACTTACACCAAAATTTATATAAAAAGCATGACTCCCTTTACAAGGATTAAATGGATTATAACCATAACTCATACTTATAAATCCAAGCTCCTGCACGATCACATTTAGCTCTAATCCAAGATCTTTATAATAAGAAAGTTCTCCAAATCTATCCCCTATACCAGCATATTCAAAAAAAGGTCCAAAAATAATATTTTCATTAACTCGATATCCAAATTTAGCTCGTGAATATAGATAAGATCTATCACCTACAGTTCCACCATTAAGATCCTTACTCCCCAGCTCTCGATATGAGAAAGCTTTCATCTTGTAAGGTCCACCTAACGTAAAAAGATATGTTAACGGTATATCTTTACCTTCGCCCCTACCTACTTCGGTATCAAAACCGATTAAGTAGTCTCTCTTGAATGTTTTATAAAGATTTAAAGACAGTTTATAAACATTAAAATTATCCTTATTGCTAATGGAAAACTGTTCATAAAGCTGTATTCTACCACCCCAATTTGTCAACAATTCATAGTCCTTCGTTTTTATACTGATAGTTAAAGGAAGATGGAAAATCAGATATTCTTTTCTGAACTTCTTATCATTTAATAACGAATAATCTGTCTCTTTTATATCCAGATATTCACCATTCAAACCAAAAATAGTTTCAACTCTATCACTATGCCACCTAAAAAATGACTCTATATCCCCTTGATTAAATTTGAAATCATCTTCATCTCTATCTTTCAATGAAACACTATAAAAATCATCGATAGTGGCAAAAATAGTCTTTGGTCCACCTAAAGATCCGATCAAATACCTCTCTTTAAATGACACTCTCCCCTTCAAAGTTAATGTTCTACTACCTTCAAGAAAATCAAATCTGTTATACCCCATCTCCATTGAGAGTTTATCAACAGAATCGAAACTTACCCCCCCAAAGATACGGTTAGGTTTACCATCTATCTTATTAATTATTAAAAATGTATTATTATCTATAGACACCGTGTCAATAAAAATATATTCAGCATTTTTATTTCTCATTATATAATCATGAATCTCATACCATTTTTTTAGTGTTAACCTATTATCATTCCTAAAATATCTTTTAAAGACTTTTCCGCCAAGCCTTTCAGAATTAGATAAAACATCTGATATCTTTATCTCCTCAACCTCTACCTTTAAATAAAGATCACCATTCTCATATTTTTCTATGTCAACACCTTTTACAACCCCTTTTTTCCCAGCTTCATTATATACCATCTGTTTAAATTTATCGAGATTACTTTCATCATAGATAGCATCTATATTTTTGTACAAAAGTTCCCCTTGAAGATACAAATTTCTTATCTTCCTCTTTTCCCCAAGATCTATTTTTATATCAACTTTAATCTCATCATCATATACTTTAAAATCAAAATTCAATATCTTTACATTATTATAACCTTCCTTTCGAAAATAATCGAGAATGATCTGTTTTATATCATCCTCATTACCTGAAACAATTTTTTCCCGTATTAAATTAAGGTTAGAAAGTTCCAATTTATCATCACCATGGTAGATATTTATCCCAATCTTTCTGGTTTTCTGCTCAAATCTTATATCTACTGATATAGCTTCATTATCTATATTGATATACACTTCAGGTTTAATATACCCTTTATCCATTAAAAGATCTTCTAATTTTACTTCCAAACTTCTTTTGGCAAAGGTATCAAATGAATCTAAATTATCATAAATATACTCCTCCACCTCTTTTCTATCATTTTCAGTAATCCTAAGTCCCTTAATATCCAATTTATACCGTTCCCCTTTGCCTAAAACAATCTTTTTACTTAATAAAAGATTTCTACCCCAATATGAAGTCGGATCTAAAACTGTAGTAATGGAAATATATCTACCCTTTGGAATAAAGTCATCCTTAACAGAATCGATATTCCATAGGTTATACTTTCTTTTTAAATCTCTCTTAAAAGGGTTTAAATAATACTTAATTAGATCATCAGAATAGGGAGTTGCTTTAAATATATACCTTTTTTCTTCAACATCTGATTTAATTATTATCTCATCAATATAATATCTATCCCCTTCATTTACTGAAATGACTATATCACCATTATTATTACTAACCTTCAATAGAGCATCAATGAAACCATTATTTTTATAAAATCTGTCAAAACTTTCATAAATTTTATATACAGTGTCATAATATATTGGATCACCAATAGATATAGGGAGATTTTTTAGTAAAGTAGATTTCAAAAATCTTCTATTACCATTTATCGTCAAAGATTTTATAACCTGTTTCTTCTCGATTTTTATATAATCATCATTTTTTTCTGCAACATAATAACCCAACCTATCAAGCAACTTCTCAATATCCTCAACAGATGAATCTCTATAATAAGAAATCAGTTTATATCTCAATTCATCAGGAATTTCACCCCGAATGTCAAAGGAAAAGCAAGAAGATATTGATAAAAAACTAAAAATCGATGCTAAAATTAATACCCGCACCTGTACCTCCCTTTTCCGTCGAAAAAGCAGATATATTGATCCAATCGAAAAGTTTATATTCCCCTATAAACTTATTCTTTTCAGTATATGACATATCTATTACATAACTTACACCTGTTCTTTCATCGAATTGTTTACCTATTTTAAATAACCCACCATTCGATGTAGGTTCGAATCCCACCCTATTTATCCCAAGTAAGTTATTGGTTATATTAACGATATTTCTAAACAAACCTCTACTAATTAATTCTCCCAACAATGTTTCCCCTCCCGTCCTTTTAGAATCGACCCCAGAATAACCTCTTAACTTTTTATCATATATATAAATCTTATAGTTTGGAAAGTATCCTTGAGCTATAATCCTTGTATTTTCAAGTGAACCTGTCCCAACAGCTTCCATATCTATATAAATACTATTTTCATTTAAAATATTTAAATTACCCCTTTTTATTATAAATTTTATATCTTCAAGATAAAAAAATCCTTCTCTCAATTCAACTTTACCACTTACCGTTAGGTTATCTTTACCTTTCACACTCAAACTTAAATTCAACTTACCTTCCAATAATTTATCTGTGATAACAATAGGCTTCCTACTATATATTTTCAAATCCACAAAAAAAGGTAATTTAGAATCTTCTTTCTTTTCTGTAAACTCATTCCTAAATCTATTGATATTAAGAAATGAATCATCTAAAAATATCTCACCCTTTACACCATCAGCACCATACCGCAAATTCCCACTAAATACCCCATAAAATCCACCTTTACTAATAAAAACATCTTTAAAACTTCCATTACCGATAAAACCTCTTTTATCATAATATGCATACGATCTTATAGCAGCTTTAATATACTTTGAATCTATATCAACCGAAACCTTCCCCCCATTAAAAACCGCACTCACCTTATTACCTAAAAGTCTCACTCTGTAATCTTTATAGTTTAAATCACAAAGTGAAGATATAGCACCATGCAATAATGGATAATCTTTATAGTTATATTCAAATTTCAAAACACCTTGAATATCTTTAACAGCGAGATAATCGTTGTTATACCCTTTAGCATTATTCAAATCTATTTCTCCTTTGACCAATTTTTCATCAAGACTATGCACAGATACCTTAATAGCTTTTAAATATAGACTATCCAACCAAAAATCACCAGTTACTTTTTTTACATCATTTAGTTCAAATTTAACATTTTTAAGGGTAGCGAATAGCTCTTTATTATTAAAAAGATCTATAACACCACCATACAATATATAATTTGTCAAATCATTAGATGATATATTAATAGAACCACTTGCAGAAATGTTATCATAGGTAAATCCTAAAAATTCTGCATTTATATTAATCCTTTCAAACTGATCAAGCACCCCTTTAATTTTTAAATCATTATAAGAATGGTAAAACCTTAGTTGTTCCAGATCCCCTTCAAAATTTATTTTTCTATTCTTAATAATATCTTTATATGATATAGTAAAACTCCCCTTATAAGAAGGATTTTTTATCTCACCATCTATTTTCATGATAAATTTATTTAAATCCGGAATCTGTTTATACCTAAACCTATCGATTTTAAATTCACCTTTTATCAACCCTTTATGGAAATCGAACTTCAGAGGTTTTTTAAATATATTATCATCTATTTTAATCTCCTCAACATACATATATGAATTTTTAAAAGATATTTTTATACTATTTTCCTTTATAGGTATATCAGATACCGAAAAATTACCATTACCGTAGTAATCATCACCTTCCCTAAAGATTTGACAAAATCCGTCAATGGGATATTTAATATCTGTAGTCGAATCGAAATAGTTCATCACCTCATAAAATGGAACTTGTATTAAGGTTAGATCATACCTTTCTTTTTTATCATTATACCAAATTTCACCTTTCACATTTAGTAAACCTTTTTGTAAATCAGCATTGGTAACAAATTCTATCTTTTTATTATCTATATGATAAGTACCAGATAATCTTTTGCTCATTATTCCATACAACTTTTGAACAGTATCACTTGCATACTCCCCAACAATAGTAAAATTATCTTTTTCCAATAATATTTTACCACTTGTATTAGCTTGAAAGGATGTACCTAATACCTTTTGAATATCTTTATTACCACTCATAACCCCTTTATAGTTAAGTTCAAATTTTTCAAAGTCATAGAAACCATCAAGTTGAACTTTTGTGCCACCAGATATTAGATTCACTTTATCAAATTTTAGAGTCTCAGATTTTTTATCATAAATGAAATCAAGATTAAGAAGATATTTCTCGTTACTTACAACTGTTGCATTAATACCACCGATACCATTCAGAAAATAACCATAATTTACATTATTTATCAATAAATTCCAGTCATCAGAAAATTTAACCTTTATACCCTCTTTATTTAAGATGCCACCTTTAACAAAGTTTTCCTTTACATCGTATTCACCATAAATATCCACAACCTCTTTTTTATAGCTCAGACCATCTGTTTTATATTTAATTCTATTTTTTATATCCCCATTAAGATGTACAACAAAATCGTACTTATCTCGATTATCATATGTTAAATGACACTGAAGTATAAGAGATATGATAAAATTATCTACTCCACCTTTCAATATCACTCTACCATCAAGATCTTCATTAAAAATCTTAATCAACCTATTACCTATAAAACCTTTGACCTCAGATTTATAGCCTGATTCTTTCCCTTTCGAAAATCCATTAAAAAATTCTATAAAAAAATCTTCACCTTTTATATTGATATCATCTATCCTCATTAAATCTTTAATAAATTTTAATTTTATACTACCTAAAAATTTTTCTTCAATCTCCCCCTTTTTAATAAATCCATTCAAATAAGGTATAGTAAAATCACCTGCAGAGTAATTTAAGCTATTGGCTTTACCATCAATTTTTACCCCTTTGTATTTCAGAGATAGATTAATATTATTAATTATTAGTTTTTTTATCAATTTATCAAAATTAACATCCGCAGTAGTATCAAAAAAACTTTCAGGTATATCACCTTTGAAATTAGTAATATCGATCGATATATAAGGCCTACCTTTAAAATAATCGAAAATCGATAACTTTAAGTTAACAGTATCAGCGTTGAAATGAGCATAATCTATTTCAGCATGTAGATTAGACAGTTCGATATAAAAAGGTATAAATAAAGATTTAACTTCCCCAACTTCTATCTTATATTTAGAATAATTACTTAAAATACTGTTAAAATTCTCTTTAATTAAAAAATTAACAATAACAAATAACAAAGGTATTGTAAAAAAAAACCCTATTGTAAACTTAAAAAAAATTGAACGTATCCTTACATTATTTACCATTATAGTGTTCTATATACTTTAAAAGTCCTCTAAAAATACCCTCTGCCATTTTATTTTTATATTCCTCAGTAGTATAAAGTTGAGCGGTATGCTGATTTGAAATAAAACCGCACTCAATCAATATAGACGGCATTTTAGCACCCACAAGCACATAGAAAGGTGCCTGTTTTACACCAAGATTTTTATCACCCGTCGATTCAACCAATCTTTTCTGAACAAAATTTGCAAGCATCAACGACTCTTCAAGCTTGGAATTCAACATTATATCCTTTAAAATCCCCTGCAAATCTGATATCGATTTCTCAGAAGCCTGGTTTTCAAATGCAGCCACAGCAAGAGCTGCTTTATCTTTTGTAACATTTAATACATAAGTCTCTATACCTGTTGCATAAGGATTTTTACTGGCATTTTGATGTATAGATACAAAAATATCAGCTTTATTTTTATTGGCAAAAGCGGTTCTCTCTTCAAGAGGAATAAAAACATTTGTCTCTCTTGTCAAAAGCACTTTAAGTCCACTATCATAATCTGATAATAGTTTTTTCACTCTAAGGGCTATATCGAGATTTATATCCTTTTCCATCAAACCATGGTATGTTGCACCGGGATCTTTCCCACCATGCCCGGGGTCCAAAACTATCGTCTTTATTTTTAAACCAAAAGCAGACGCTAATGTATGACCTTTTACATCATCATCTAAAATTACTTTCCCTTTCGTCTGTTTTGTAGGTGTTGTCTTTTTTGTATCCGTTGATTTAGCAACTTTGTTCAAAGAATCTTTACTAACATCCACAACAATTCTATAAGGATTATCCATCATAAAAACGGTAAAATCATTTACAGAATCTATATCAAGTACAACACGTGTTGTATATTTATCATATATTCCCCATCTCAATGCCTTCAAAAGCCCATCATTTATCTCCATAACCTTCGGGATACTACTATCTATAACAGAATTATAGATATCTATAAAAAGCCTTGGTGGCTTATTAAATTCTGGATTCTCCTTCAACCAATGTTTATAATAATGAGCCTTACCAGATAATTCTATAACAATCCTTGTATAATCATCATTGCTCCAATACTTAACACTCTTTATCTCAACTCTCGGTGCATTATTTTCACTATTAATATCTTCAGCAGCATCTGCTTTCTTATCAACATGATCAGCTTTATTATCTAAAGTTTTATCTTTCTTATTAACAACTTTAATTTTGTCAGTTTTCTCAGGTTTAGATTTTTGAACACTTGCATACTGTTTGTCTATATTATCAAGTTTAATTTTTCCGTCTGTTGCATATTTTGTTTTTGGGAATTTATTGATCAACGTTTGCAATGCAAAACGTGCTGACGGAATATCTTTCATGTCAAGATAAATTTCTGCAATTTTTAAATACGCTTTTGCCGCCAGATTGGACTTAAAATTACTTGATAGTAGCTTATAATATTTTAACGCCTCATTCCTGTCTAGACTATTATTAAATCGTTTGTAAGAGTTGTAATAGGTATCACTACAATAATAAAGAGCCTGTTCTCCAATCTTAGATTTTGGCGATTTCTGGTATATTTCGTAAAACTTATCAGCCACCATTTTATACGATAGCCTTGTAACATTTTTGGATCTCTTTATAAAATTATAATCTTTCATATTATTATTGAAATCATCCTGTAAAGATGCATGACTTATTATAGCCAAAAATAAAAATATTAAAAAAGCCAAGAGCCTTTTAATCATTTTTTAGTTTCTCCTTCAAATATTTCCCTGTATATGACACATCACACATACAACACTCTTCAGGCGTTCCTTCGAAAATTACCTCTCCACCTCTGTCACCACCTTCAGGACCTAAATCTACTATATAATCAGCGCATTTTATTACATCAAGGTTATGTTCTATTATTATAACAGTATTTCCCGACTCTGACAATACCTTAAATATTTTAATTAACTTTTTTACATCATCAAAGTGTAATCCAGTTGTAGGTTCATCAAAGATATATAATGTTTTACCAGTTGATCTTTTCATTAATTCCTTTGCAAGTTTAATCCTTTGAGCTTCACCACCTGAAAGAGTTGTGGCAGGCTGTCCAAGATGGATATAACCTAACCCCACATCTTTTAAGACTGATAATTTGTGATTTAGTTTAGGTATATTTTCGAAAAAATCGTACGCTTCATCCACCGTAAACTCCAATATCTGAGCAATATTTTTACCTTTGTAAGTTATATCAAGAGTATCTCTGTTATACCTACTACCATGGCAAACATCACATTTCACATACATATCTGGTAAAAAATGCATCTCAATCTTTATATAACCTTCACCTTGACACCGTTCGCATCTACCGCCTTTAAGATTGAAGCTAAATCTACCAGGTTTATAACCTCTAATCTTTGCCTCTGGTGTAAACGACATAATCTCCCTTATGTCGTTGAAAACACCTGTATATGTTGCAGGATTAGATCTTGGAGTACGACCTATCGGTGATTGATCAATATCTATTATCTTATCTATATACTCATAGCCTGTAATTTCATCAAACAGTCCTGCTTTCTCAGCATAACCAAAAAGCTTCCTTTTCAATGCTGGATAAAGAATATCCATCACAAGGGTCGATTTGCCAGAACCACTAACACCTGTAACAACAGTCATAAGCCCCACAGGAAACTTGACAGTTATATTTTTCAAATTGTTCTGTTTAGCACCCTTTATGGTTATGAATCTACCATCTGGCTTTTTCCTTGTGGAGTAATCAATCTTTTTTCTACCAGCAAGATAATCCGAAGTAAGGGAACATTGACAATTAATAAGATCATCATAACTACCCTGAAAAACAACCTCACCACCCTTTACTCCAGCTCCAGGACCCATATCTATGATATGATCAGCATTTTTAATTGTATCCTCATCATGTTCAACCACAATAACTGTATTACCTATATCCCTCAAATTTTTAAGTGTAGAGATGAGCATATCGTTATCCCTTTGGTGGAGGCCGATGCTTGGTTCATCAAGTACATATAGAACCCCTGTCAATCCAGAACCAACCTGAGTAGCAAGTCTAATTCGCTGTGATTCACCACCACTTAAAGTTACAGCACTGCGTGCAAGGGTAACATAATCGATACCCACATTTTTTAAAAAGTTTAATCTATGCATTATCTCTTTTATAATCTTTTCAGCAATAGGTTTTTTATACCCATCAAAGTTAATTTGCTCAAAAAAAGGTATCAGTTTTTCAATGGTCATTGATGATATCTCGTAAATATTAAGCCCCCCAATCTTCACTGACAGACTATGGGGTCTTAATCTTGCCCCTTTACATGATTCACAAGGCATACTGGACATATATTGTCTCGCTTTTTCCACATCAGAATATCTATCTGAATGAAGTAGGCTTTCAAGTTCACCCACCACACCTCTAAACTTTTTCTCATAAACGATCTTCTGATCTCCCTTAAAAGTGAAAAGTTTCAATGGCACATCAATTCCATATAGAATAATCTGTTTACTTTTATCATCAAGTTCTTCAAAAGGTTTAATAACATCAACACCAAACTGATCCGATAGGGCTAAAATCGTATTCATACTATGAAAATTATCAAGTTTCCCCCACGGTGCAATAGCCCCATCTTTTATAGATTTTTTAGGGTCAGGTACTATCAATTCCACATCGAAAATAAGTTTCTCCCCTAAACCGTCGCAATCGGGACATGCCCCAAAAGGATTATTGAATGAAAAGGTTCTAGGTTCAATTTCCGGTATGCTTACATTACAATCTATACATGCAAATTTTTCACTGAATAATTTTACATTATCCTCTATCCTAATCTCTGTAAGCCCCTCTGCAAGCTTTAAAGCAGTTTCAATAGAATCTGTAACCCTTCTTTTTATATCATCTCGCACTTTTATTCTATCAATTACAACTGAAATGTTATGCTTCTGATTTTTATTAAGATTAATCTCATCCTCTAATCTTATCAACTCACCATTTACATAAGCTCTCACATAGCCATCTTTCAATAATTTACCAAGAAGCTGTTTGAATTCACCCTTTTTACCTCTAACAATTGGGGCAAGTATCTCAACCTTTGTTCCTTCTGGATTCCCCATAACAATATCAGCAATCTGTTGAGGTGTAAAACTTTCAACTTTTTTCCCGCAAACAGGGCAAAAAACTTCCCCCACCCTTGCAAAAAGAAGTCTTAAATAGTCATAAATTTCTGTAATGGTGCCAACTGTGGATCTCGGATTTTTACTGATCGACTTCTGTTCAATACTTATAGCTGGAGATAAAAAATCTATACTATCAACATCAGGCTTTTCCATCAATTCAAGAAATTGCCTTGCATAAGCAGACAAAGACTCAACATACCTTCTTTGACCCTCGGCATACAGAGTATCAAAGGCAAGGGTTGATTTCCCGGAACCACTAACTCCTGTTATTACAACCAGCCTATTCTTAGGGATTTCAAGGGATATATTCTTTAGATTATGCTGTTTTGCACCTTTGATTATTATTTTATCACTCACTAAACTTTAAACCTCTAAATGAATTGGTATTGTAATAATAAATTTGGTAAATCTTCCCAACTCAGATTCTACCTTTATACTACCTTTATGAGCCTGTATTATGTCTTTCACCACTGCAAGCCCAAGCCCCGTACCTTTAGATTTACCAGATGTATAAAATGGGTCAAATATCTTTTCAATCTGATCAGCAGGTATCCCTTTCCCATTATCTTCCACAATAAATGACAACTTTTCATCCACACGTTCCACATACAACCCTATTTTACC
>JAINCL010000024.1:0-3721 GCA_036574145.1 Deferribacterales bacterium
TTCAATCCCTTAACAGAACCAGCCACTAACGATGCAATAGCTTTCACTTTATCCCTTGTAAGTGTCGCACCTCTTGCTAATTTTAAAACCACAGCAGCTTTTGCTTCCCCTTCTTCAGCAATAAACAATCTATCTTTAGGAATCGTAAGATGAACTCTTGCCTCTTCCACCTCTTCAAGTCCACTTATTGTTCTCGCCAATTCACCTTGTAATGCCCTTTGATAATTTACATTCTGTGCAAATTCTGTAATACCAAACGATGATTTATCAAAAAGCTCGAAACCTACTCCACCACCTTTAGGGATACCTTCTTGAGCCAACTCTATCCTTGTCTCATAAACACTTTTGGCAGGAACTTCTATTGTCTTACCACCATCTTTTAGATTATATGGAACCTTTTTCGCCTTTAATTTAGCCACAACTGCTGCAGCATCTTCCTGATTTAGATTTGCAAAGAGAACTTTATAAACAGGCTTATTTGCCCAATACACAAGAACAACTATAGATACTAAGATGGCAGCGGCAGCGATAACAATGGTAATCTGTTGAACCCTTGAAAATTTTTGAAATACAGTCTTAAACTGTTCAGTAATATCCCTTAAATTCATTTATAACTGTGTCCTCATGATATCTTGATAAGCCTCAAGTAGCTTATTTCTTACCTCCATCATAAGTTTCAATGACACATCAGCTTTTTGAATAGCTATCATGGTGTCATGGATATCAATATTTTCACCAGCAGCAGCAGCTTTTATAGCTGCATCAGCCTGTAATTGAGCATCATTAACCTGTTCTATACTTTTCTTTAATATATCAGTAAATGACGCCCCTGTATTCTCGTTAGAAGGCTTAATGTTTTCTGTTCCATTAAGTTTATTCGGTAGTAAAAAGTTAATATTCTTTATCTCAGTCATATCATTCCACCCTAATATATATTATATTAGCATTTTTAATAATTTACAACAAAAATTTTACTAACCTCTACCAATTTCAAGAGCCCTCATTGCAAGCTGCTTTGCAGTGTTTAAAACTGTTACATTAGCCTCATAACTCCTCGTTGCTTCGATCATATTCACCATCTCCTCAATCGGGTTCACATTGGGATACTGCACATACCCCTCCTCATTTGCATCTGGATGACCAGGCTCATATTTCAATACAAAAGGTTTTTTATCTTCCACTATATTTTCTACTTTAACACCACCTTTAAACTCTCCATCCAATACCTCCCTGAAAATCAGATCTTTCCTTTTATAAGGCTCACCTGTCTCGGTTTTTGTGGTATTTACATTGGCAAGATTAGATGAGATGACATTGATTCTTATCCTTTGAGCCGACAAGCCGGTTGCCGCAACATTTAAAATATTAAAAAAACCCATACTATACCCCCTATCTACCAGCTATTGCAGATTTTAAGCCAGTAAATTTACCAGCTATAATCTGTGCATACATCGAGTATTGTATCCCATTTTTTGCCATTTCTGACATCTCATAATCGAGATTTACATCGTTACCGTCATTTCTAAGGGAAGGATTATTCTGCTCTCTAATAAAACTTGAAGGGTTAAAAATATTAGGAGAACCTGGAAAATGTCTACTATCTGTCCTCTTAAGTGGAAGTTTTTTCCCCTGTGAAAAATATTCCTCCATTACCTCTTTAAACTCAAGTTTTTTAGCTTTATATCCCGGAGTATCAACATTAGCTATATTATTGGAAATAACATCATTTTTTATACTATTTACTTTCAACGCATAGCTGAGATCATTAATTACGCTGTTTTTAAATATATCCATAAAAACCTCCGTTACAATTGTATTATCAAATTTTATGCCACTTGACAGGGAATATATTTTTTGATAATAATGCGCGACTAATTAAGAGGTTATTTATATGAAAAGTCCGATTGTAGCAATTTTAATGGGAAGCGACAGCGATCTACCCACAATGAAGAAAGCTGCAGATATTCTGAAATCGTTTGAAATACCCTATGAAATCAAGATTCTTTCAGCCCATAGAATACCTGATGAAACCATCTCATACACAGAAAAAGCAAAAGATAATGGAATTGAGATTATAATAGCTGGAGCTGGTGGTGCTGCACATTTACCTGGTGTAATTGCCGCTAAAACTCCTCTACCTGTTATCGGTATTCCAATGCCAAGCCCATTAATGAATGGTCTTGACTCTTTATTATCCATTGTTCAGATGCCTAAAGGTGTCCCTGTAGCCACCGTTGGTGTAGGTAATGCAGAAAATGCTGCTTTACTTGCAGTAAGGATTCTTGCACTTAAATATACAGAACTACAAAATAAATTAAAAGATTTCATCACAAAACAGAGGGAAAAGGTTTTAAATATAAAAATTGAAGAATAGTAAAATTATAGTTTTAACCGAAGAGACATTTGAAGATGCCATCTCAGAAACATGTCAAATACTAAGTTCAGGTGGGTTAGCTGTCATCCCCACTGAAACTGTGTATGGTATAGCTGCATCCATCAATAGACCAAATGCCATAAGAGATATTTTCAAAGCCAAAGGAAGACCATCTGATAACCCATTAATTGTTCATATCTCTAAATTAGATCAGTTAAACGATTTGGTAAAAGAGGTTAATGAGACCTCCAAGATTCTGATAAAAAAATTCTGGCCTGGTCCAATGACATTGATTTTTAAAGCTAAAGAGAATTTGGATAAAAATATAACTGCAGGACTGGATACAGTAGCAATCAGAATGCCTGATAACCATTTTATTCTTGGGGTTATAGATCGAATAGGTCCAATAGCTGCACCATCTGCAAATATCTCCGGGAAACCATCAGGAACAACCATCAACGATATAATCTATGAACTCAAAGGTAAAGTAGATCTATTTATTGATGCTGGTGAAGTTCAACATGGGCTTGAATCTACTGTTATTAACACGCTATCTGGTAAACCTGTTATCCTGAGGAAAGGTTCTATAGACAAAGAGACAATAGAAAAGGAAATTGGGGAAGTTTTAATAGGGTCAGATGGTAGCGAGGTAAGATCCCCCGGAACTAAATATAAACATTATGCCCCTGACAAAGAAACAATATATATAAAAGAGATTAATAACACAAATGAATTTTATGATTTTTTAGAAAATTGCTCAAAAGATAAAAAAATAGGATTTATCTATTTTGGTAAAATTATAAAACTATCTCAAAACGATATTATATCGATAAATCTCACTGATAACTCGAAAATAGCTGCTAAAAAACTCTTTAGATCCCTAAGAGAACTGGATAAAAAAGCAGATATTATCCTAATCATGCCGCTACCAAATACTTCAGGTCTCTGGAGTAGTATCGAAGATCGAATTATACGCGGCTCAGATAAGATTATTAATTTTTAAAAGGTAAAATTAAGTTGATGTAGAGATCGGTTTAGTGGGTTAGGATTGAAAAGGTGTAATTTTGTGTATATGTGTATGTGAAAGGTGAAATATTGAATGTTGAATGTAAAAATGAGATCGCTTCGATTGCAATAACAATACAATTACCCAAAATGTTATTATAACATACTTTAATAATCAAATTTTAACCAACCATAAAAAAACAGTTGATATTTCCACCAAACTCATTAAATTATTTTTGTTATGAAGGATATTATAATATACGATTGTGATGGTGTATTGTTTGATAGTACTGAAGCTGTTTTTGCATACTATGACTTTATCTGCCATACTTTTTCTTTACC
>JAINCL010000025.1:0-2200 GCA_036574145.1 Deferribacterales bacterium
CTCTCATCGATGGACTCAGCCTTGCAACTATTCAAAAAGGTGAAGAGTCAGCAACTAAAGTGACTGTAACAGATGCCCACACTGGTAAACTTGTAGGTTCTGATATTATAAACGACTCTACTTTAAGAGGTGTTATCGAGGGTGTCGAAGTTAAGTTTGCTGGTAATATAGGTACAAATGTATCTTGGGATTCTACTAATAAGGAGCTTGATTTTTCGGCAGGTAGTGCAGTTAATATGAAGCTACACCTGGTAGATAATGCTACAGAGCTTCAGATAGGTGCTAATGAAGGGCAGACAATACTTACAACCATAGGTCAGATGGATACAAAATCTTTGGGTATCGATGATGCCTATATGGTAAGTCAAGAACTAGCTCAAAAATCAATCACTAAGATAGATAGAGCCATTGAGATTGTATCTGCTGGTAGGGCTACCATAGGTGCTCAGGTCAATAGACTTGAGTATGCTATCAGTAACCTGAATGTAACAAGGGAGAACTTGGTAGCTGCTGAGTCAAGAATTAGAGACCTTGATGTGGCTGCAGAGATGGCTACATTTACAAGGTGGCAGATACTTAACCAATCTGGTACTGCAATGTTGGCTCAAGCTAACCAGCTTCCACAGTTGGCGCTTCAGTTACTGAGGTAATTGGTATTTAGCATAGTATAGGTGGGGCAAGTCCCCACCTTTTTAAAAAGGAAGGTGACGGATCATGATAGATGCTATAAAAAATTTTGCAGTGGATATGGTAGCAATGGATCCTCAGGTCACTTCCAAAGCTAAGGCTCAAGAGCAGAATGTAACTGAGGTAGCAAGTAGGGAAGAGACATTTAAGGATCTCAAAGAAGCTATCAAAGAGATAAACAGGTCACTGGACGATATGAAGATAGCCAGAAAATTTGAGATCGACAAAGAGTTGGATCAGGTGGTGGTGAAGATTCTGGATACGGAAAATAATAAAGTGGTAAGGCAGATTCCAAGTGAGGATGCCTTAAGGATAAGTAAGAATATTAAAGAGATGATAGGGCTCCTATTCGATTCAAAGTTGTAGGGCAAGCTTATGGTCAAAAAGTTAATCAGATACCATTAACTCCCCTTAGTTTAAATGACTAAAGGGGAGTTTTTTTGTGAATATGTTACCTGTTTTTAAGGTAGAGGTAGAGGTAAAGATTGGGTGAGTGGGAAAGTTATAATGTTTCAATGTTGAAGGTTAAATTTTAAATGTTCAATGAGATTGCTTCGCTGCGCTTGCAAAGCTTTTTTGGGGGTCAGTCCACTGAATGGTGGGCAGTATATGTAGAATGATATATCTTACCTTTACTCGCAATATGGAAGTCATGTGTGCTTAAATTTTGGTTGACAAGTATGAACAATTCGAATAAGAGATAAATGTGATAGCCCAAATGGTGGAATTGGTAGACACGTAGGATTCAGGATCCTATGGGGTAACACCTGTGGGGGTTCGAGTCCCCCTTTGGGCATTATTAAATTAGATTTTGTTATTTGGTTGATTTGAATCGAGTAGTATATATTGGTAAAAAAAACTTGACAGGTATTGGGAGTTTATGTTAATAATAAAAAAACTATAAGGAGGAATTTATTATGAAGAAAGGTTTTACCTTAATCGAACTTGTAATTGTAATTGTTATTTTGGGTATTCTTGCGGCAGTGGCTGTTCCAAAGTTTGCTGACTTACAGAAAGAGGCAAAACAATCTGCTGTTAAAGGTCTTGGTGGGGCAGTAAATGCTGCAAAGGATATTGTAAGGGCTAAATGGCTGGCGCTGGATAATGCAAGTGCAGATAACGTATCAGTTGACGGGAAAGATATAAAAGTTTTAAATACTGGTTATCCAAGAGCTACATATGATGGAATTGGTACAGCGGTAAATTTCGATGCTGATAAGTATGATAATGTAAGTGGTGCAAATTATTATGCTTTTTGTTATAAAGGTATAGATACTACTTGTAATAATAATACTACATGTGGAGTAGTTTATACAGTTAATACTGCTGACAATTCAACAACTGTAGAAATTAAGACCGATGGATGTAAATAATTAATTAAGAGCTATTAAGCACTGTCGAATGGCAGTGCTTTTTTTATATATTTTATCTCTATAATATATTGAATAGTGTTGTTATTCTGATATAATTAAAATTATGAAATTCAATTATAAAGGTGTAAATAAGAAAGGTG
>JAINCL010000180.1:0-7645 GCA_036574145.1 Deferribacterales bacterium
AAAGGAGTTCACTAAAAAATTCTAATGTGTAAATTTCATCGTCTACAATAAAGATTTTATCCATTTAGCTATCCTCCGAATTTTCTATTATTATTTTAAAGGTTGTGTAGTTATTTAATTCAGATTCAACATCTATATTCCATCCATGTTCTTTTATTATACCATGTGTTATTGAGAGCCCCAGCCCTGTCCCTTTTCCTACATCTTTGGTTGTGAAAAATGGATCGAATATTTTATCTAAATTCTCATGAGATATACCTTTACCATTATCTCTTATTTTTAAGATGGTTTTGTTACCATTTTTTATATAATCTATAGTAATTTCACCATTCTCCTCAATGGCATCGATTGAATTACTTAAAAGGTTAATAAAAACCTGGTGAATCTTACCTTTATTGGCATTGACTATAATAGGTCTGTCAATATTATTTTTTATAACTATTTTTTTATTTTTAAGTTTAGAACCAAATATTTTTAATGCAAAATTTATAGATTCTCGTATATCAAATCTTTCCATTTTTGTTGTACCTTGTCTTGCATAATCCAACAGTGATTGAACAATATTTTTGGTTTCTTTTCCAGCTTCTATAATTAATTCAATCATGTCTTTTTCTTTACTGTTCTCTGGGAATCGTCTTGATAGAAGTTGTGACATATTTAATATCCCCACAAGTGGATTATTGATTTCGTGGGCTACACCTCCAGCCAAAAGACCGAGAGCTGAAAGTTTTTCAGATTGCACTACTTTGTTTTGCATTTCTACAATTGCAGTTATATCTCTTATCAATTCTACACAGGCTGTTACTTCACCATGTTTATCCATAAGTGGGACCCATATAACGTCATAAACCCCTTTTTCACCTTTAATGAAATCTTTAGTGGTAACGCTATAACTTCTTTTTTCGGTGAAAACTTTTTCCAACATACATATACTACATTTGTACTCTTTATCACTGAGTTCTTTAAAACATTTTCCAGATTTGATATTAGGTATCTTTTTAGCGATATAATCATTTATCCATATGATTTCATAATCTTTGGTTATTAAAGCAACCCCCTCATCTATAGATTGAACAATACGTTGGAATTTCTCATGTTCAAGCTGGAATAGAGTTTCATATTTTTCTTTCTCGGTTATAAATCTATTTACGGACAATTTTATTGCAAAAAGAAGGCTGAAAATTATAAAACCAAAGATAAATGCTGGAATACCTATTTTTACATTTTGACCTGAGAGATCAGAGTAGTAGTATTTAAATGGTGCATAGATTGATATATTGTAATCATCATGAAATGTTATTGTGGTTACAGCAATCTCTTCTCCACCTGAAATAACTGAAAATTGATTGTTACCTATCTTATTACGAATTGTATTAAAGAAATCTTTGTATTCAGAAGCATATACTATTTTTCCGTCGCGGGAGTTTATTAATATATTTTCCCCAAAAATATTTTCTTTTATAATTTTATCAAAATCTGTGAAAGTTAAAAAGATCTTTCCATCTATAAATTTATAGGAACCAAAAAATGAATTATCTTTATATGAAGCAAAAAATATATTTTGGGATTGGGATGAGATATTTTGAAAAAATGAGATGTCAATATCGTTAACGTTGGAAAAAACTATTTTGTTGTTTTCGATTATTATTAGGTTATCTTTTATTAGTGATGGTTTATCTAAATTTTTATGTATTTTGTTTAAAAAAAAGTCCTGTTTTGCCAGTGTATCTTCCAACTGCGTTATTAATCTTAAAATAGATTTTTCTTGGGTTTTATAGACAAAAAACTTTAATTTTTCATTACTTTTTTTATCAATATAAATTATTAAAGTTATAAACAATAACGTTAACATTGAAACTACAAGGGTAATCTCAAAAGGATTGAGATATTTATTTATACGCTTTAACATGTTTTAAATTCTCATATAAAATTATCAGCATTTACAACTTTAACAAAATATCTTCATTTTTTCAATGATTTATTGTATTATGTTTAATATGAATTATAAGGTGATAAATTTTCATAATATATTTAATGTAAAGATTGTTTGGGGTAGAAAAGGTGAGTTAATGGAACTTTCCATAACAGATGAGAAGTGCACTAATAACGATATCTATCCGTTAAATGTTGTCAAAGTTATTAATATACTTGATAAGTATTATTCGAATTGTTTAATGTATAATATTGAAGATTTTTTGCCTATGGAAGAATTTTCTATTTTTTATCGAAGGGTTTATATGATATTATCTAAAATTCCAAGGGGGGACACTGTCACATACTCTAAGCTTGCTGAAATGGCTGGTTTCCCTGGTGCACACAGGGCAGTAGGAACTGCAATGGCTAAAAATAGGTACCTTCTTTTAATTCCATGTCATAGGGTAGTAGGAGTTAATGGAATTGGTGGTTTTAGTTATGGCATTGACATTAAAAAAAGATTGTTGGAATTGGAGAAAAAATAGTTGAAAAATATAAATTTTTTTGCTATAAGTTACATTCTAAATTCGCACGCTGATTAACGCAGTATCGGCTTGTGCCTCTTTTTATGAGTGGTGCTGATATTGGGCAGCGGAGGATAAACAAAACAGGAGGATTTATGTCACATATTTCTATGAAAAGCCTTTTAGAGGCAGGTGTACATTTTGGTCATCAGACCAAGAGATGGAATCCAAAGATGTCTAAGTATGTCTTTGGTAAAAGAAACGGTATTTATATTATCGATCTTCAGAAAACAGTTCAATGTTTTAACCAGGCTTTTGAATTTGCAAGGGAGATGAGCCAGAAGGGTGCAAAATTCCTTTTTGTTGGGACCAAGAAACAGGCACAGGATGCCACTAAAGGTGCAGCTGAAAGGTGTAATAGCTTTTATGTTAATAATAGGTGGCTTGGTGGTACCCTTACCAACTTCGAAACCATCAAAACAAGGATTAAAAGATTAAAAGAATTGGAAGATATGTTCAATACTGGATATATCAATAGGTTTCATAAGAAAGAGATCTCTATGATCAAAAAAGAATATGATAAGCTTTATAAGAACCTTGCAGGAATAAAAGATATGACAGATATTCCTGATGTTATGTTTGTAATAGATATCAAAAGAGAGCAGAACGCTATAGCTGAGGCTAAAAAACTTGGAATTCCTATAATTGCAATTGTGGATACCAACTGCGATCCAGAATTAGTGGATTTTCCGATACCTGGTAATGATGATGCTATTAAGGCATGCCAATTAATTGCTGATAGAATAGCAGATGGTATTAATGAAGGAAGACAGCTCAGGGAAGAAGACCTTGTAAATGAGGTTAGAGCAGCTTCTCAAGAAGATGAAGATATCCCTATGGATCAAATTATAAACCAAACTGTTGAAAAGATCGAAGATTTTGAGGAGGAAGAATAATGGCTGAGATTACTGCTGCTTTAGTAAAGGAGTTAAGAGAAAGAACAGGCGCGGGTATGATGGATTGTAAAAAAGCGCTTTCTGAAACAAATGGTGATATAGAACAGGCAATAGAATATTTGAGGAAGAAAGGGTTATCATCTGCTGCTAAAAAAGCTGGCAGAATTGCTGCTGAAGGAGTTATTGCTGAATATGTGGATGGTAATGTTGGTGTTATAGTTGAAGTAAACAGTGAAACAGATTTTGTTGCTCGTAACGAAGAGTTTTTATCTTTTGCTAAAGATGTTGCTAAGGTTATTGGCAAGAATAGTGTGGCTACTGTAGAAGAGTTGATGAATGTAAAATTTAATGATTCTGAAACAGTTGCTGAAGCGCTTAATACCAAAATAGCTAAAATAGGTGAGAAGATTGATATTAGAAGATTTTCCAAGCTGGAGGGTGGTTTAATCTCTACGTATATTCATTTGGGTGGTAAAATAGGTGTTATTGTTAAATTAGAAGGTGGTGATCAAACTCTTGCAAAAGATATATGTTTACATATTGCTGCTTCTAATCCTATGTTCCTTGATAGTTCTAAAGTGGATCCAGAGTTCATTAAAAAAGAGGAAGAGATACTTACTGCTAAACAGAAAGAGGCGGGTAAGCCTGATAATATAATACCTAACATAGTTAAAGGACAAATTGCTAAATATCTTAAAGAGATATGTCTTATGAGTCAACCTTTTGTAAAAAATCCAGATTTGACAATTGAGCAACTTTTGGCTGAGAAAGGTGCAAAAATAGTTCAATATGCAAGATTACAAGTTGGTGAGGGTATTGAAAAAAAGCAGGAGAATTTTGTAGAAGAGGTAATGAAACAGATCAAGGGCTAATTTGTTCTCTTGAAACATCTTTTAGAGTTTTATCAAAATTAAATAAAATTTGAAGCGGGGTCATCCCCGCTTTTTTTATTAATTTATTGACACAAGTTAAAATTTTAAATAGTATTATAAAATGAGGTGATAATATGTGCTTAGGTTTTCCTGGCAAAATTATAGAAATGGATAAAGAGCAGCTTGTTGCTTTTGTTGATATAGCTGGTACTAAAAGAGAGGTAAGTCTTGCCATGCTTCCTGATGAGGTTGAAGTTGGTGATTATGTGATGGTGCATGTTGGATTTGCAATAGCAAAAATGGATCCTAAGGAAGCTGAGGAGACGTTAAAGACTCTTTTGGAGTATGCTGATGAATTGGATAGAGAGTTTTAGAGATAAGGAAATTGTTGAAAACTTACTAAAAAAGATAGAATACCATATTCTCCCTGACAAAGAATACAAGATTATGGAGATCTGTGGTACCCATACAGTTTCCATTTCTAGATCAGGTTTAAGATATATATTACCAAAGAGTGTGAGGTTGATTTCGGGACCAGGTTGTCCAGTTTGTGTTACAGCCCAGGGTGAGATTGATGCTGTTTTTGAACTGTTAAAGAATAATAAAAATTTAACTATTGCTGTTTATGGTGATTTGATTAGGGTGCCGGGTTCTGATGGTAAAAGTTTGCTCGATTATAGAGGTAATGGGTATAAGGTGAAGATAATACATTCTGTACTTGATATTTTGAAATATGCCCAACATTCAAATGATGAGATAGTTTTTGTTAGTATCGGCTTTGAGACCACTACGCCACAGACTGCTTTTTTAATCTTAGAAGCTTTTAAAAAAGATATAAATAATCTGTCCATACTGGTTTTTAATAAAACGATGCCTGAAGTTATAGATGTATTATTAAGTGATGAAAACTTACAGATTGATGGCTTTTTATGCCCTGGTCATGTTTCCGCTGTTACTGGTGATGAATTATATCTTCCGATGGTTAGAAGAGGTAAAGCTGCTGCTATTTCTGGTTTTGAGCCTGTGGATGTATTATATGGTATATTATCGATCATAGAACAGGTGAATAACAAAGAATTTAAAATAGTTAACAATTATAAGAGAGTTGTTAAAGGTGAAAAAAATAAGGTGGCTTTTGAGCTTATTAATAATGTTTTTGAACCATCTGATGCAATATGGAGAGGAATAGGCTTGATAAAAAATTCTGGTTTGAAAATAAAAAAAGGGTACCAACAATATGATGCAATAAAAAGATATGGAATTAAATTCCCAGATTATAGTGAAAAGAAAGGGTGTAGATGTGGAGATGTATTGAAGGGTTATATAACTCCTGATGAATGTGAACTGTTTGGGGTAGTTTGTACCGCTGACAACCCTTATGGACCATGTATGGTATCCAGCGAAGGGACATGTGCAGCATATTACCAATTTGGAGGAAGATTTGAGTGATATTGTTAATATAGCTCTTGGTGGGGGAGGAAAGCAGTTTCAGAAATTTTTAAAGGATATTATTTTAAATTATTTAGGTAACGATATTCTAAATAGGCTGGGTGATGCATCCTATATAAATCTATCTGGTGAGATATCCTATAGTACCGATTCCTTTATAATTGATCCTGAATTCTTTAGAGGTGGTGATATAGGTAAGCTTGCAGTTTATGGGACATGTAACGATCTTGTTGTAAGTGGTGCAAAGCCAGAGTATCTTTCACTTTCATTTATAGTGTCTGAAGGTTATAGATATGATAAGTTGGAGAGAATCGTTCAATCTATAAAAGAAGCCTCAATAGATGTAGGGGTAAAAATTGTGGCAGGGGATACAAAAGTTATTCCAAGATTAGAAAGGGAACAGATTTTAATAAATACCTCAGGTTTAGGTAAAGTTATTAAGAAATTAAACGATTATAATAATATAAGAGTTGGCGATATGGTAATTTTTACTTCAGATATCGCAAGACATGGAATCTCTATTTTGCTGGAAAGAGAAGGTGTGGAGCATAATATTGAGAGTGATTGTGGTAATCTTTGGAATATATTTTCTAAACTTGATTATAAATATATTAAGTTTGCTAGAGATGCTACGAGAGGTGGAGTTGCAGCAGTGCTTAATGAGATTTCAAATATGAGTGGTTTGGGATTTGAAATTGATGAAAAATTAATAAACATTGATGAAAGAGTAAAGTATTTTTGTGAATTTTTTGGATATGATCCGCTCCAGATAGCAAATGAGGGATTGGCTGTTATTGTTGTGGATTCGTCAGGTGTTGATTCTATAATGGGTATTTTAAAAAGTTTGAATATGGGTAAGAATGCATCAGTTGTAGGTACTGTTATAGAGGATAAAAAGGTTATGTTAAATACTTATATAGGTGGTCGAAGATATGTGGAGATGCCTTATGGTGAGATACTTCCTCGTATCTGTTAGTCTTTTATTTATAACTAGTTGTGCTTCTGATGGTGTTGATCCCATTATACATCAAAAGTGTGGATTATGTCATAGTGTAAAGGTGGCATTGAATAAGAATAGAACTGAAGATGATTGGAAAAAAGTTTTATATGCGATGAAGGTTAGAGGGTTGAAAATAGACGAAAAAGAGGAAAAAATTGTTCTTGAATATTTAATAAAATATTATGGTAAATAAAAAATGTTGCATTTTTATAAAAACTTGTTAATATTGTTATATGGTAGATTTTGATTTGAATAGTTTGGTAGATTGGAGAAAAATGGATGGTTTGGTACCTGTTGTTGTTCAGGATGTTGATAGTCTACAGGTACTAATGCAGGCTTATGCAAATATAGATGCGCTTAAATTATCCATTGAGACAGGCTTTGCCCATTACTATTCAAGAAGCAGGAATGGTATATGGAAAAAAGGTGAGACCTCAGGTAATGTACAAGAAATTATTAAAATTTCTGTTGATTGTGATAACGATTGTCTGCTATATTTAGTTAAGCAAAATGGAGTAGCTTGCCATACAGGAGAGATGAGTTGCTTTTACAGAGTGATATATCAAAAATAACTTAAAGATTTTTAGAGAGGAAATATTATGTTTGGAAAATCGGGTAATCTTGTAGGTTTGGATATCGGATCTAATGGGATTAAAGTTGTAGAGTTGGAGGAGAGTAAAGCTGGTTATACATTGAAAAATATCGGTTATAAAGAATTGCCCAGAGATGTTATAACTGAAGGTTCAATTGTTGATATGGCAGAAGTTGTCAACTCTATTAATGAGATATATAAAGAGCGAAAGATTTCCAATAAGAATGTTGCTGTTGCATTAAAGGGTAATGCTGTGATTGCGAAGAGGGTTCATGTTCCTGGTACTGAATCGAGCTTGCTTGAGGAGGAATTTAGATATCAAGCTCAGCAGTTTATAC
>JAINCL010000181.1:0-5971 GCA_036574145.1 Deferribacterales bacterium
TATTAATATATCTTGCTTCTTCTTTATATGGATGGCATCGTCCGCAACCAGACGGTGCCCTCTTTTGACCAACTCAAGAGCACACTCACTCTTCCCTATCCCACTTCTACCGAGGATTACAACTCCAACCCCATAAACATCCACCAATACACCATGTATCGTAGTTTCAGGAGCTAATCTATCTTCAAGAAAACTCGTAATCTCTTGGATTACCAATGAGCTAACTATTTCAGTTCTAAATAGTGGGATTTCATATTTTTTTACATAAAAAACTAGCTCTTTGGGTATTTTAAGATTCTTTGTTACAATTATACAACAAACCTTTTTACTACAAAAATTTTCAAAAGATATCTTTCTCTGTTCAGATGTCAAAGTATTAAGATAAGATATCTCAGTATTTCCGAGTATCTGAACACGCTCATTATGAATATGCTCAGTATATCCAGCAAGTGCAAGCCCTGGCTTTTGAATCCTAAAGTTAGATATAAATCTCTCTTTAAGAAATTCTTTACCATATACAAGCTTTAGTTTAAGATCGCTAATTTCATCAGATAAAAGATCTATAACAGGAACCTTTTTCATACCACCTTGTCCCATAAACTATTTAATATTTTATGGATCTCTTCTGTTGTTTTTGCATTTTTTACCATATCTTTAAACTCTGTATTTTTAATCAATTTAGATATACAGGATAATGTCTTCAAATGTAAAGTGGTATTTTTTGCCTCAGTTAAAATTAAAAAGATGAAATAAACTTTTTCACCATCTACAGATTCAAAATCGACACCCTTCGTAAAATAACCAAAAACTACAACAACACCCTCAATATCATTAAGTTTGGCGTGGGGTATTGCTACCCCATCGCCTATTCCTGTACTACCCAATTCCTCTCTTTTATAAATTTCATAGGAAGTTGTTCTCAAATCTTTTATAAATCCATTATCGTAACCATAATTTAATATCAGATCTATTGCACCTTTTTTGTTAATATCTTCTGTATATATTAGAACTGACTTCTTATTTTTAAAAATATCTTTCATATCTTTATAATATAACCTCAAATTTTAAAATATTATGGCTCTATCAAACCTATATTACCATCATCTCTTCTGTAAACCACATTAACTTCACCTGATGTAGAATTTCTAAAAACGAAAAAGTTTTTATTAAGAAGATCCATCTGCATAACCGCCTCTTCAACATCCATAGGTTTCACAGGGATCTGCTTACTAACTATAATAGTAGGTTTTTCATCGATATTTGTATGATCATATACATTCAATTTTAGAGGTTTTTCAAACTCCTTATCCATTAATTTTTTATCTTTTAACTTCTCTTTGTATTTCACAAGCTGCCTATCAATTTTATCGATGGCAAGGTCTATGGAAGCATACAGATCTTCAGACTTCTCCAGGCCTTTCAAAAACACACCTTTTGCATTAACAAGTATTTCAGCAATATGGACATTTTTTTGAACATCAAGTATCACCTGAACGTCGATAACCTGGTCAAAATATTTTTTCACCTTTGAAACCTTTTTTTCTACATAACTTCTGATTGCATCGGTAAGTTCAATGTTCTTACCAGTAATTTGAATGTTCATATTTCCTCCTGTTTTTTTATTTCTTTATCTATCTTCCTTTCTACAGTAGATGGAATATCCATCTCTTCTCTATATTTTGCTACTGTTCTTCTTGCAATTGTTATACCCCTTTTAGTCAAAAGCTCAGCAATTTTTTGATCACTCAAAGGTTTGGTTTTATCTTCATCATCTACGATAGACTTTATCATCCCTTTTACAGAATCAGTTGTAATATTACCAAAATCTGTCTGATACCCTTTAACAAAAAATGTTTTTATCTCAAGTACGCCAAATTCAGTCATCGCATATTTCCCAGAAGTAACCCTACTAATTGTAGACTCATGTACGTTTATCTTTTCGGCAATATCCTTTAATTGTAATGGTTTCAATGCTTCAAAACCTTTAAAAAAGAAATCCCTTTGGTATTCCACAATAGCTTCCATTACAGATACAATAGTACTTTTTCTCTGATTTAGACTCTTTAATACCCACAAAGCACTTTTAACCTTTTCAGATATATAATTATATGTATCTTTATCCAACTTATTATATTTAAGCATCTTTATATAATAACTGTTCAGCTTTAATGAAGGTATAGATTCCTCGTTTGGGATTATTTCCAGTTGATCACCTTTACGTAAAACATAGACATCAGGAACAATATACTTAGCCTGATTTGTAAATTTTAATCCAGGTTTTGGATCGGTATGTTTTATCATATCTATGAGATCTTCCACATATTCCAGCGATATATCTAATACCTCAGAAATCGCTTTAAGATCATTTTTTTCCAATAAATCATAATAGTTATCAATTATTTTAACGATAAGATCTATATCTTCCCTAAAAGCACCACTGTCCTCCAGCTGTTTCGCTATACATTCACTTAGAGAGGTAGCAGCAATACCTGATGGATCAAAATCTTGTATATGTTTCAAAACTTTTAATACATCATCAATGGAACATTTAAGATCATCTGCTATCTGCTGAATAGGTATATCAAGATAACCTGCATCATTGAGATTACCTATTATATATTGCCCAATTTCAAATTCTTTTTCCGATAAACCTAGAATTCTAAGCTGAAACAGAAGGTGATCTTCAAGAGTTGGACTTCTACTTACGAATTTCTCAAAATCTATCTCTTCTTCATCGTTACTTATGTATCTAAATTCATCTTTGTCAGCAAAAAAATCTTCCCATTCAATCTTTTTAAGAGTATCAATGTAATTATCGATATCTTTATCAAACTCTTTTAAATCCTCTTTCTGTTCTACTATCTCAAGCACAGGATTTTCCTGAAGAATATTATTTATCTCAGTGCTCAACTCCGTCACAGTCATCTGTAAGATATTCAAAGACTGCTTCATTTGAGGTGTTAGAAGTAGCTTTTGTCCTAATTTAGTCTGGATACCTAAATTTACCTTAGCACCTTTCATAAGCTAAAATCTTCCCCTAAATACCTTTTTACCACCTCTTCATTTTCAACAATCTCTTTTGCTTCCCCTTCTGCTAACACAGAACCATCGGTGAGTATATAAGCTCTGTCGGTAATCTTAAGAGTTTCTCTAACATTGTGATCCGTAATAAGAATCCCGATCCCCATAGATTTCAATTTAAATATCATCCGCTGAATGTCAGTGACCGATATAGGATCTATACCTGCAAAAGGTTCATCAAGTAGAATAATCTTTGGTTCAGTAGATAAACATCTTGCAATCTCGACCCTTCTTCTCTCACCACCACTCAGAGAAAAACCGTAACTATCTCTAACTTTTTCAAGCCCAAAATCCCTTATCAGATCTTCAACCCTACTTTTAATATAATTTTTGTCACTAAAATTAATTTCCAATGCTGCATAGATATTTTCATAAACAGTCAATTTCCTGAACACAGAAGGCTCTTGCGGTAGATAACCGATCCCTTTTTTAGATCTCATATAAATAGGGTAATCAGTGATATCTTCATCATAAATGAATATCTTACCATCATCAGGCTTAACTATCCCTACAACCATATAAAATGTGGTTGTTTTCCCAGCCCCATTGGGTCCTAATAACCCGACAACCTCCCCTTCATTAACCGATATCGAAACTTTATCTACTACTACCCTTTTTTTGTATATCTTTTTTAGGTTCTCTGTCCTTATTCCCACCAATACTTCCTTCTGTTTTATTATCCGGATAAAAAATTACCCTAACCCTTTTAGATTCAGATTTATTAACAACTACTCTATTATCATTATTATATACTATTACTTCGTTACCTTCAAGATAATTTTCACCCTGCCAAACCTTTGCATCACCCCTTAAAATGAGTACATTCTCTTTCATCTTCATTTCAGCTTCTTTAGAAAGTGAATACATCCCTTCCCTCACCATCTTAACGTTTCCAGTGCATACTATCTTATCCACTTCCCTATTGGAATCGAAAAATACTTTCATACTATCTGCAAACACCTTCATATCTTTATAAGTTACCTTTACATTACCGGTAAAAATTGAATACATCTCTTTACCAAAATATTGTACCGCATCAGATTCTATATTTACCGGAAATTTATCTTCTGCATAAACAATAATTCCAACTAATAATATAATAATAAATCTTGAAATATTACCTAACATAAATCACCTCTACGTTACCCAAAAAACTAAGGTATTTTTCTCCTCTTTTAAAAACCATTCTATCTGATGAAATCCTGTTTCTCTCTTCTTTTGCCACAACACCACCATGAAGCTCACCGATTTCTGTTCTAACATCGTAAACAAAAACAGATTTCTCCCCTCCAAAAATCGATAAATTATTATATATAGCTTTAATAGAATCTTCAAGAGTTACTTCCTTATCAACCTCATAAGAACATCTTTTTGAATTTACAGTTATATCTTTTTCTGGATCGTTGTATAAAAAGCTACAGTTATCAAAAACAAATTTATCCTCACTATACATCTCAGCTCTCACTGCTTGTAAAATATACACTGAACCATTATCACCATTCTTTTTTAAACTAAAACCCTCTATATAGGATATTCTGTTATAAGATTCATGAAGAGGTTCCGAATTGGTTAAATCGTACCAGAACCAAACAGCAACACCGATAATAAAAATAAAGGAAATTATATAGAATAATTTACGATTATCTCTTCCCATTTACCATTCTTCTTCATGATAATCTCAATTAGATGTCTCACAGCACCATTTCCACCTGTTTGAGGAGTAACAATCTGAGCAAATCTTTTTACCACATCAGGAGCATCAGCAACAGTTGCTGGCAATCCTACCCTTTTAAGTAAAGGGATATCATTAAGATCATCCCCTATAAAAGCCACCTTCTCATCCGTTATAGATAGTTTTTCTTTTATCTCTTCATAAATATTTAACTTCTCAAAATGCCCCTGATATACGATATCTATCCCAAGTTCCTTAGCCCTTATCTCTGTAGCCTTTGAATACCTTGCCGATATAATCGCCAATTCAAGTCCATAATTTTTTGCAATCTTAATCCCCAAACCATCTCTGACATGAAATGATTTTATCTCCTCCCCGGTAGAGGTATATGTTATCTTTCCATCTGTTAAAACTCCGTCTAAATCCATTATAAGTCACTTAATGTTCATGCTATCCC
Organism: Deferribacterales bacterium; assembly: GCA_036574145.1. Lineage (GTDB taxonomy): Bacteria > Chrysiogenota > Deferribacteres > Deferribacterales > Calditerrivibrionaceae > Calditerrivibrio. The sequence continues at coordinate 5,211 of JAINCL010000181.1, forward strand.
CTTTTTCAAAATATCATGTATATGTATAATCCCTATAGGTCTATTTTCTTTATCTACTGTTATTAAGGAAGTTATCGATTTCTCCTCCATCACTTGAAGGGCCTTGGCTGCCAACTCATCCGCATCAATTGTTTTCGGATTTTTTGTACAAACTTCATCCACACTCATATTAAAAATATCTTTATACTTCTGCATCCCTCTTCTAAGATCACCATCAGTAAATATTCCATATAATTTACCATCATTATCAACAACTGTGGTACATCCAAACCCTTTACTTGTCATTTCAAAAATAGATTCAGACACCTTTGTACCGATCTTTACAACCGGTACTCTATCGCCAGTATGATACAGATCTGAAACTTTAACCAGTAATCTCTTCCCAAGGGAACCTGAAGGATGGAAAAATGCAAAATCCTCTTTTTTAAAACCTTTTTTCTCAATCAGAGTAACTGCAATAGCATCCCCAATGGCAAGCGCCACTGTTGTACTGGCAGTGGGTGCTAAATTTAAAGGGCAGGCCTCCCTCTCTACAGAAGCATCGAATACACAATCAGATTTTTTAGCTAGCGTAGAATTTAAATTCCCAACAATTGCTATTATCGATACGCCAAGCATCTTTATCGTTGGTAAAATGGAAATTATCTCATCTGTCTCACCACTGTTGGAAATAGCAATCACACAGTCATCTTTTGTAATTATACCAAGATCACCATGTACCCCTTCAGCAGGGTGTAAAAATATAGCTGGAGTCCCGGTAG
>JAINCL010000182.1:0-13287 GCA_036574145.1 Deferribacterales bacterium
TTAAAGATTTATCTAACCTATCTGATTTTATCTTCGACGCTTACCTAAACAACGAAGAGATAAAATCTTTACTTTATAAAGGTGTATATCTTAACGAAAACCCTGATGAAGTAAGGAGTATAATATATAAAAAATTGTATCCAGTTTTTCTAAAATCAAAAGATATGGGTATCAGCCAATTCGCTTTTCATACAAATGATGGTCGAAGTTTCCTAAGATTACATAACCCCCAAAAATATGGGGATGATCTAACCTCCATAAGACCTATGATAAAATCGATGGTGAAATACAAAAGAAAGATATCTGGTTATGAAGTTGGAAAACATGAGTTTGCCTATAGAATCATATACCCTATAAAATATTATAATAAATATATCGGCTCTGTTGAAATTGCCCTAAATGCTACATATCTTCTAAAATATCTAAATAAAGAATTTAACCATCTTTATCAGATTGCATCACACAAAGATTATAAAAATATTATCGATCCAAATTTCTATAACAGTTATTATATATCCCCTTTTAATAACTATTTTGTTATTAGAGAGATTTATAATATCAACCCTTACAATGTTAATTTATTAAAATCGAAGATGGAAAAATACATTGATAAAGATGATAAAAAATCCAGATCGATTTTTCTTATGGACAAAGCAATTACACTAATACCTTTTTATAGTTATGATAATAATTTCATCGGATATCTAATCAAAATACAAAAGACAGATATGTATCATTATCATTTAAAAAATACCTTAGTAGAAATAGTTTTGATTTTTATAATATCTATACTTTTACTCATCGGGTATTATAACATAAATAAGAAAAATGAATTACTCAAAGAGGAGAATTTAAAAAGAGAAACTCTAAATAAAGAGTTGGAAAAATTAAACAAATTATTTACAATCATCATCGAAAACAGTGGTCAGATAATCTACGATTACAATTTAGAGACAAAAATGGTTAAGCAAAACGGTGCCATAGAATCTATCCTCGGTATCGAAAAAGAGAGATTTTCTGAAACCGACACTAATATATTTTTTGAATTACATCCTGAAGATAAAATCAGAGTATTAAATTTATTGAGCAATGAAACCTTTGAAGATGGTAGATCTTTTAAAATAAGATACAGATTAAAAAATACCAAAGGGGATTATGTTCAAATACTCGATACTGGTATATATGCCATAATAGATGGCGAACGCCATTTTGTAGGTACGATGAAAGATATCACGTATCTTATTGAATATGAAGAGACTCTACAGCGCAATAAGAGATTGGAATCCCTTGGGTTCCTTGCAGGTGGTATTGCCCACGATTTTAACAATCTTCTTGCCGGCATCTGGGCTTATATAGAGATCATCAGAATGTCGCAGGATAAAGCCACCATAGAAGATTGTATTAACAAAGCTTACACAGCATTTAAAAGAGCCAAAACATTAATCAATCAGCTTTTAACATTTTCGAAATGTGGTACACCAGAATTGAAGGTGGTGGATACGAAGAAATTAGTCACCGATACAGTAAATTTTGCCATGGCTGGATCTAGCGCTAAAATACACTTCGATATAGCTGAAGATACATATAATATATTAGCCGATGAACACCAGATCGCACAGGTAATAGAAAATTTAATAATAAATGCAAGACAAGCCTCATCTGATAAAGGTAATATTTATATAAAAGTCTATAATATAGAAAAATCTAACTCGAATAGTTCAATGTGCCTCAATCTTGAAGATGGTAAGTATGTCCATATCTCCATAAGTGATGATGGCGTAGGTATACCAGAAGATAAGATTCAACATATATTTGAGCCATTTTATACCACAAAGTCCAAGGGTAAAGGGCTTGGTCTCGCCATCTGTCACAATATTATAGAAAAGCACAAAGGTTGTATAAAAGCCTCATCAAAGCCCGGTGAACTAACAACCTTTGAATTTTACATTCCAGCCACATCTGACAAAACGCTAATCAAAGAAGAACAGATCGATATATCAAAAAAAGGGTCATTGAAGATCGCTTTAATGGATGATGAAGATATTATACTCGATGCAGGAAAACTACTTTTTGAAACCTTGGGTCATACTGTATTTACCGCAAAAACAGGTGAAGAGATGATAAAGTTATACAACGAACATCTAAACAAAGGGGAGAGATTCAATCTCTGCATACTTGATATAACCATTGTTGGTGGAATGGGTGGAATAGACACCATCAAAGAATTGAAAAAGATCGACCCAAATGTTAGGGCTATCGTTTCAAGTGGATATGCTGAAGATCCAGTCTTTGCCAATTTTAAAGAATACGGCTTTGTGGCAACATTGAAAAAACCTTATGGAATGCCCGAGGTGATAAAAGCTCTGGATGATACCCTTTATAAACATTAGTAATCAATGATCTTAACCTCCTCTTCCAGCATTACCCCTGTTTCTTCATAAACCTTTTTCTTGACAAACTCTATAATCCTCTTAATATCGTCAGAAGTGGCATTATTATAGTTGACGATAAAGTTTGCATGTTTTTCTGATATTTTGGCTCCACCTATTGAAAAACCTTTTAAACCTGCTTCTTCGATAAGTTTCCCTGCATAACTACCTTCAGGTCTTTTGAAAACAGAACCGCACGAAGGGTACTCAAGGGGCTGCTTCATCGCTCTTCTGTTCAAAATATCATATCTTTTCGTTATATCAACATTTTTAGATCTTTTTAAATTCATTTCAACTTCAAGGACAATTTTACCCTCCAGAGATGAACGACGATATGAAAAATTAGCCTCCTCGTTGCTAATCTTTCTAACAATACCACCTTCATATAGATTTATTGCATAGATAATATCCTTCATTTCAGTATTAAATGCACCTGCATTCATAAATACTGCCCCACCAATTGTACCTGGGATACCTGAAAGCTCCTCCATCCCGGTTAAATTATTCAAAATCGAATACTCCACTGCATCATCCAGCAAAACGCCAGCCCCAGCAATAAATATCTCACCATCTATAAACATATATCTATTCAGATATTTAAGGGATATAACCACCCCATCAAAACCGCGGTCATCAAATAAAACATTACTACCATTTCCTATGATAATATATTTAAACGTATTGGATTGAATAAATTCCATCACTCTATTCAAATCATACAAATTTTTTGGTGTCGCAAAATACCTTGCAGGGCCACCTGTCCTATAACTACAATGTTTTGATAAAGGCTCAAACTCTTTTATAATCCTACTTAAATCTTCCATGCTCGATAGCTTCTCTACAACCACAAGTATATTTTCTGGTTTTCAAATTTGATAACTCTTCAATAGTTTCCACTATATATTTCTCAGCTGACTTTACTGCCTGTACCACCTCATCTGTAGTTAAACAGGTTTTGCTTATCCCTGCGGCATAGTTACTTACAATACTTACTGCAGCATAACATATACCAGCTTCCCTTGCCAGCACCGCCTCAGTGGCAACTGTCATCCCAACCAGATCAGCTCCAAACTTTTCAAACATCTTTATCTCTGCAGGGGTCTCAAGCCTCGGTCCATTGGTACAAACATAAACACCCCTATCATGATATTTTATCGATTTTTTATTAAGTACATCGATCACTATTTTCCTGATATCAGGACAGAATGGTGTTGTAAAATCTATATGGTACACATCCCCATTTTCACAAAATGTGGAACTTCTTCCATTGGTAAAATCGATCAGATCATCTAACACCACAAAATCTCCAGGGTTAAACAGTTTATTAATACCACCCACAGCAGAAAAAGCTAAAATAAAATCCACACCAAGCTGTTTGAACCCATCAATATTACCCCTATAATTTACAAGATGTGGAGGAAATTCATGATTTTTACCATGCCTTGAAAGGAAATAGAATCGATTACCATTTGCTTCAAATTCTTTAAATCGATCCGTCGGTGCTCCATATTTAGTTTCTATATCGATTTCTTTTATAAATCTGAACCCTTTCAACTTTTCAAGTCCAGTACCACCAATAATACCTATCTTCATAAACCCCTCTTTCATTTAGGTTTTGGTAGATTCCAATTTTTAAATATAGCAAGTATTCTAATGGTAAAAACTACGATTATCGAAAAAGCTATATTAAAAGTCTCATAATTCACAACAAACGATAAAAGATAATAAATCACACCACCCAAAAGCGAGGCTGAAGCATAAACCTCCTTTTTTAATACCAGGGGGATCTCACCTTGTAATATATCTCTAATCATTCCACCCACTGTACCTGTCATTACACCCATAAATATCGAACCTATAAAACCTATCTGAAAATCTATACCTATTTTTACACCTATAACAGTAAAAACTCCAAGTCCAAGTGCATCCATTATAAGAAGCGTTTTCATACCACGCTCCACTTTTCTGTAGAAGAAGAAAACCAAAATTGCTGATAAAAGAGAAAGTAGGATATAATTATAATCCACAAAGATAAAAGGTGGTATTCTCCCCACCAATACATCCCTTAAAGTGCCACCACCAACAGCTGTAACCAAACTCAACACCGATATCCCATAAAGGTCCATATCTTTTCTCACACCAGCAAGAGCCCCACTTATGGCAAAGGCAACAGTGCCAAGCAGATCCAGAATATAAAGCAATGACATTAGTGTTTCTCTAATCTTATTGTTCTGTCAAAAAAATCGGTTAGTTTTTCATCATGGGTCACCATGATTACAGTCACCCCATCACCTTTCAATCTATTAAATATATTAATTACTTCAATACTGTTTGCAAGATCAAGATTACCAGTTGGCTCATCTGCCAGGATTATTTCCGGATCATTCATTAACGCTCTTGCAATTGCTACCCTCTGCTGCTCTCCACCGGATAGTTCATTGGGATAATGATTGTATCTATCGGCAAGTCCAACCTTATCCAGCAAAAACTCCGCATTCTTCAATGCCTTACCCATATCCATCCCTGAAATCAAAGCAGGCATAGCCACATTCTCCACAGCAGTAAAATCATTTAAAAGATAATGAAACTGAAACACAAAACCAACTTTTCTGTTCCTGTACTCATCTATCTTATAACCTGAATCGAATATATTATCATTTTTAAATATCACAGAACCTGAATCAGGTCTATCCAACCCACCGATGATATGTAAAAGTGTCGATTTCCCTGATCCTGATGGTCCCACAATGGCAACAGTTTCACCCTTTTCAATAGTTAAGTTAAACCCGGTAAGCACCTGTATATGATTCATCCCTTTTTTATAAGTTTTAAATATATTTAATATATCTAAAATAGCCATTATTCATTCCTCAATGCAGCTATTGGATCCATTTTACTACCCTGTTTCGATGGGTACAATGCTGAAAGGTATGTTATAACTATTGCAGAAAAAGTTACTATCAAAAAGACTTCAGGAACAATCTCCACTGGTATTCTGTCCATAAAATATACATCCTTAGGTAATGAAATAATTTTATAATTTTTAAGAATAAGACATATGATCAACGCCAGAATATTACCTATTAAAGTCCCAAGAATACCTATTATCATCCCCTGTTTTATAAATATCTTCTGAATCATCTTCTCTGAAGCACCCATAGCCCTTAATATGGCAATATCCCTTCTTTTATCTTTAACAGTCATTGTTATAAGGCTAACAATATTAAAAGAGGCCACTATCACTATCAATGTGAGAATAACAAACATGGCAGCCTTTTCAAGCTCCAAAGCCGAAAATAGATTTTTATTCATACTAAGCCAATCCCTTGCCCAGAAAGGGAAATCAAGGCTTACTGCAATATCTTTTGCTATCTTTGGCGCTGCGTCTATATCACTTACTTTAACACTAAATGCAGATACAACATCCCCCAGCTCAAAAAACTGTTGAGCAGATTTTATATCTATAAAAGCTAAACTGTTATTGTAATCAAACATCCCGGAATCGAAAATAGCCACAACATAAAACTTCTGCATCTTTGGAGTAAACCCAAACGGCCCCTTCTTACCAAAAGGTGCAATCATAACCACCTCATCGTATAACCTAACCCCCAGTGATAGAGCCAGATCTTTACCGAGAATAATTCCACTTTTGTTATCAAAACTGTGGGTAATATCTTCAAATTTGCCGGTGGTGATAAACTGCTTAATATTGATTGCCTGAGATTCCTTTTCCGGAATTATCCCCCTAAGCATCACTCCACTTACATTGTTTGGACCAGATAAAAGCACCTGACTAAATATAAATGGTGAAACAGCAGTCACACCCTTTACCCCCCTTATCTTACTCTCAGCAACTGACCAATTATCGATATAACCCCCATCGACTCTATTAACTATTATATGTGAGTTCGCCCCAAGTATCTTTTCCTTTAGATTATTTTCAAACCCTGTAAAAACACATGTTACAACAATAAGGGTAGCTACTCCGAGTATTATCCCGATAATAGCTATTAAAGATATAAACGAGATCGCTTTGGTCTCTTTTTTGGTTCTTATATACCGTAACGCAATAAAATTTTCGATCTTCATCTGGACAAACCTTTTATTCCCACTCTATGGTTGCTGGTGGTTTGGAACTTATATCATACACCACTCTATTTATACCCTTAACCTCATTAATTATCCTATTGGAGATCTTAGCAAGGGTTTCATAAGGGATCTTTGCCCAATCTGCTGTCATCCCATCAACACTGGTAACAGCCCTGAATGCAAGAGCATTCTCGTAAGTCCTCTCATCACCCATAACTCCAACAGATTTAACAGGAAGTAGCACAGAAAATGCCTGCCAGATCTCTCTATATAAACCAGCTTTTTTGATCTCTTCTATGGCGATATGGTCAGCAAGTCTCAAGATATCAAGGCGCTCTTTTGTCACCTCACCTATCACCCGTATTGCAAGCCCCGGACCGGGGAAAGGGTGTCTATAAACGATATCCTCTGGTAAACCAAGCTCCAAACCAACTTTTCTAACCTCGTCTTTAAATAACTCCCTGAGGGGTTCTATCAGTTTAAACTTCATATCCTCCGGTAATCCACCCACATTATGATGCGTCTTGATAGTAGCCGAAGGTCCTTTAAATGAAACCGACTCTATAACATCAGGATACAACGTCCCCTGTACAAGAAACTCAAAGTCACCTATCTTTTTGGCTTCCTCTTCAAAAATTCTGATGAAAAGGTTACCGATTATCTTCCGTTTCTTTTCAGGATCATCTACACCCTTTAATTCTAACAAAAACCTATCTTCAGCATCCACATATATAAGGTTTATTTTAAAATTATCCCTGAAGGTTTTTTGAACCTGTTCAGCCTCTTTATACCTTAGTAGTCCATTATTTACAAATACACAGGTGAGGTTATCTCCAATCGCTTCATGGACAAGAACTGCGGCAACAGATGAATCAACACCACCACTTAAAGCACACAACACCTTTTTCCCGTTGGTGATCGATCTTATCTTTTCTATCTCTGCATGTATAAAATTCCCCGGCGTCCAAATCTGTTTGCATCCACATATATCAACCACAAAGTTTTTTATAATCCTATCACCTTGATCTGTATGTGCTACCTCAGGATGAAACTGTATTGAATATATCGGTTTTTCTTTATGTTTCATTGCAGCTATCGGCGCATTATCTGTAAATCCAATAACTTCAAAATCTTCCGGGATCTTCTCCAATCTATCACCATGACTCATCCAAACGGTTAATTTATTATCATGGAGAATAAGCTCATTGAAAAACGGATCATCTTTTACATAAAGTTCACTTCTACCATACTCACGATGCTGGGCAGGAGCAACAACTCCACCAAAATGTTGGCATATCAACTGCATTCCATAACATATCCCTAAAATAGGGAGATTCATCTCAAAAACCCTTTCATCACATCTTGGTGAATTTTCATCATATACGCTGGAAGGTCCACCCGAAAGTATAATACCTTTGGGAGCAAAATCCACAATCTTCTCATAACTCACATTACATGGGTATATCTCACAATATACCCTATGCTCCCTAACTCTACGAGCTATAAGTTGCGTATACTGAGAGCCAAAGTCTAAAATTAATATCTTTTCAGAATGAATATTCATGCCAATCACCTATGTAGTTATCCAATAGTTTGGAGCTTCTTTTGTAATAATCACATCATGGACATGGCTCTCCTTAAGTCCAGCATTTGTAATTCTTACAAATTTTGCATTTTTAATCAATTCATCTATTGTGGCACATCCCACATACCCCATACCTGACCTCAAACCGCCCACCAATTGATATATTGTATGGCTTAAATCACCTTTATAATGCACCCTACCTTCTATACCTTCAGGTACAAACTTACTTTCAACCTCAGTTTCTGATTGAAAATACCTATCTTTGCTACCTTTTTTCATTGCACCAACAGAACCCATCCCTCTATAAACCTTATAACTTCTACCTTGATAAAGCTCTATCTCACCAGGTGATTCTGTGGTTCCTGCAAGTAGTGATCCTATCATAACAGAGTGTGCACCTGCAGCAATAGCTTTTACAATATCACCAGAATATTTTATTCCACCATCTGCAATAATCTTCACTCCAACCTTTTCAGCAGCCTCTGCACAATCCATGATTGCAGTTATCTGAGGGACACCCACACCAGCCACAACACGTGTAGTACAGATGGAACCTGGTCCTATCCCAACCTTCACACAGTCTGCACCAGCTTTAGCAAGATCGATAACCGCCTCAGCAGTAGCAACATTACCCGCCACAAGCTGTATATCGGAAAATATACCTTTGATCTTTTCCACAGTTTCCAATACCTTTCTAGAATGGCCATGGGCAGTATCTACAACAATTACATCTACCCCTTTCTCAATCAAAGCAGCAACTCTATCCATAGTATCTGGACCTGTCCCTACTGCAGCACCAACCATTAATCGACCCAGATGATCTTTAGTGGCATTTGGGTATTTTAATTTCTTATTTATATCCTTTATTGTTATAAGACCCTTCAAGTTATAATTATCATCCACCACAAGCAGCTTTTCTATACGATGCTGCTGAAGATGCTTCTTCGCTTCCTCAAGACATGTCCCAACAGGCACAGTAATCAAATTCTCTTTTGTCATATAATTATCAATAGGTTCGTTAAACTTATCCACAAAACGGAGGTCTCTATTGGTAAGGATACCAACCAGTTTCCCATTCTTAGTTACAGGTATACCAGATATCTTAAATTTCTCCATGATTTTTAGTGCATCTTCTACGGTACTGCCTGATTCTATAGTTATCGGATCCACAATCATACCACTTTCAGATCTTTTTACCTTATCCACCTCTTCTGCCTGCTCTTCTATGCTCATATTCTTATGGATAAATCCTATACCACCTTCTTGTGCCATAGCTATAGCCATTCTTGCCTCAGTAACCGTATCCATAGCAGCACTAACAATAGGTATATTTAGTGTAATTTTGGAAGTAAGCATCGTCTTAGTACTTACCTCATGGGGTAAAACATCACTTTTAGCAGGCACTAACAAGACATCATCAAATGTCAAAGCCTCTTTAATAATTTTATCCATCCTAACTCCTTATCTATTTTAAACTAATTATTTAAATTTATCCCTCTAAGCCTTAACTCTTACCTTTCCATGTGATCGCCATGCCACTTCGTGGCTCGGGATGACAGTCAAAAAAGTCATTGCGAGCGATGCAAAGCAATCTCATCCCAACAATCGACATTTCATCATTCACCATCCAACATTCTACATTAAACATTGAACATTTTTTATATTTTAATATCCCCAATCTCTGCTATACCTAAAATCCCTATCAATTGTCCTATGGCTAATCTTTGCAATAATGGGCAACTGACGTTTAAATTGATTTCTCCTTATCCTTTCAGAAACTGTCCGGATAAAAGTCTCTTTAAAACCTATGGCTATCAATTCATCGAAACTTCTTCTTTCATCCACCATATGGTAAAGAAGCCTATCCACCTCTTTATAACTAAAACCAAGTTCATCTTCATCGGTCTGCCCTTCCCAAAGGTCAGCCGTAGGTTTCTTCTCTATCAATTTTTTGGGAATACCAAGATATTTTGCAAGTTCCCACACCTGTGTTTTGTATAAATCACCTATAGGATTGATGGCAGAGGCAAGATCCCCATACCATGTCCCATACCCCAACAACAACTCCGTTTTATTGCTTGTACCAAGGACAATACCACCATGTTTCGATGATAGATCGAAAAGAGTAACCATCCTCATACGAGCCATAACATTCCCCATACGCAGTTTTGTATCAACATTTAGAGAATTGAAAAATGGTTCGGTATAGGGTGTTATATCTATAATATTAAGATTTATCCCAAATTCATTGGCCACAAGCTGTGCATCCTCAACACTCTCCTTACTACTTGATTTATAAGGTAATGCATAAGAAAATACCCTATCACTACCAAGTGATTTCACAGCCAGCACAGCCGATAATGCCGAATCTATCCCACCACTAAGACCTATAACAACATTTTTTAAACCTATCTTTTCTGTCTCCTCTTTAATAAAATTTACCAGGATTTCTGAAACAAATTTATAATCAAGCTGCATCATAACGACCCCATATTAGAAATATATCTCTTCACAACCGTCACATCTTCATCCCTATAAAAAGGTGAAGTAATCCTACTTCTCCTTACCGAAGAGTCATCAATATTTACAATATCTCCCATCTCTTTTAATAGTTCTGCCTGATATTTCACATCTCCAAAAGGATCCACAACCATTGAACCACCCCAAAATGTTATCCCATCCTCTACACCAACTCTATTTACAAATATGGTATAAACTGTCATATTTCTGGATATAAACCTTATGGTATCATACCATAACTGCTGAGAATAGAATCGATCCGGTTTAATCCCCCTTGCTGGTGAATTGGATATTATAATGATATTTTTCACCTTCTGCAAAGAATATATATAAAGTGAACTTAAGTGTAAAGCATCTTCACAGATTAACAGACCTGTTTTTTCACCCATCATATCGAATGCCAAAAAATCATCCCCAGCACCAAAATATCTTGCCTCTTCAAACATTGTATAGTTTGGGAGGAATACTTTTTTATGTATATGTTTCAATGATCCATTTTCAAAATATGCAGCAGCATTATAGAAGTTATGTTCTTCATCTTCATAAACAAAACCGATTATAATATTTATATCTTCAGAATAGTTTTCGAAGATTTTAATCATTGGAGAATTTAACCTCAGTGCCATATCAGGAACAAGATCCCTCAGATAATATCCAGTAAGGGATAATTCCGGGAAAATAATAAGATCTGCTTTTTTCGATAAAGCTTTTCTTATCTCCTCTTCATGTTTTAGAAGATTTTTTTCGATATTACCCAGATAAGGTTTGAGTTGTGATATATATACCTTCATAACTGCCCCCTTACAAAAGTGCCGCTCTTACCACCACTCTTATAAATCAACATGATATCTTTGATAACCATCTCCTTATCGATGGCTTTACACATATCATATACAGTCAATGCAGCTATCGAAACACCTGTAAGTGCTTCCATCTCAACCCCAGTTTTACCTGAAAGTTTAACAATAACCTTTATCTCAACATACGATTCTTCCATATTTGGCTCAAAATATACATCAGCAGCGGTAATATTAAGGGGATGGCACATTGGAATCAGATCTGATGTCTTTTTTAACCCCATAATTGCAGCTACTCTGGCAACGCCAAATACATCACCTTTTTCTATCTTTTTATCAAGAATCCTCTCAAGAGTCTCTTTCTTCATATATATTTTTCCAGATGCTGTGGCAACTCTGAATGTACTTTCCTTTTCGGTGACATCCACCATTCTACTTCTACCATCTTTGTCGAAATGAGTAAGCTCCATACAATCCTCTTAAATACAATTATACATTAAATCTAAAATATATGATATCCCCATCTTTTACAATATAATCTTTACCTTCTAACCTCGTTCTCCCTAGTTCTTTTGCTTTTTGTAGAGATTTTAATTCCACAAATGTCTCATAATCAGTAACCTCAGCTCTGATAAACCCTCTCTCTATATCAGAATGGATTTTACCTGCCGCTTTCTGGGCGTTTGTACCCTTTTGTATGGTCCATGCTTTAACCTCTTTCTCCCCAGCCGTGAAAAATGTTATAAGGTTAAGAAGCTTATAACCCTCCTGAATCATCGTTTCTAAGCCTGATCTTTTTAACCCCAGAGCCTCCAGAAATTCTTTAGCCTCATCCTTTTCAAGCTCAGATATCTCAGCCTCTATCTTAGCCGATATCTTTATTGCAACTGAGCCTTCACTATTGGCATACTCAACAACCTTTTTTACATACTCATTATCTTCATTAAGCCCATTTTCATCAACATTCATAACATACATAACAGGTTTCGAGGTGAGAAAATTGTATTCTTTTAATAACTCAGCCTGTTCTTTAGTCATAATCTTCCTAAGCATTACACTATTGGAACCCTTTTCAAATAGTTCAGTCAGGATATCCACCTTCTCTTTTAACGATTTATCACCACTTTTGGCAGCTTTACTGTACTTATTTATAGCTTTTTCAAGTATTTCAAGGTCTGAAAGTAAAAGCTCATTATTGATAATCTCGATATCCCTTATCGGATCGATCTCACCCTCAACATGTGTTATATCATCATTTTTAAAACATCTTACAATATGTGCAATTGCATCAACCTGTCTTATATGGGTAAGAAATTGATTCCCTAACCCTTCACCTTTACTTGCCCCTTTAACCAAGCCTGCAATATCCACAAATTCGATGGTTGTAGGTGTAGTTTTTTGAGGTTTGATAACCTCAGATATGAAATCTAGTCTATCATCTGGCACATTTACTATTCCAACATTTGGATCTATAGTACAAAAAGGGTAATTCGCACTCTCCACATGAGCCTTAGTTAAAGCGTTAAAAAGTGTTGATTTACCTACATTAGGTAGCCCAACAATACCACAGTTAAATCCCATAAAACCTCCTAAACTTACTTATATACTATAAAAAATAAAACAAAGCAACAAGTATACTTGCAATAATTTAATTTTTCATCAATCCACCACTTATGCATACAGTTGCACATTCACTTGCACTTTTATAATTTTTATGATACATTATCCAAATATCTGGAGAGGTGTCCGAGCCCGGTTTAAGGAGCACGCCTGGAGAGCGTGTGTAGGGTAATCCCCTACCGCAGGTCCAAATCCCGCCCTCTCCGTGTTCACCACCCCATTCATCCACTACCTCCTTACTACTTTA
>JAINCL010000183.1:0-2120 GCA_036574145.1 Deferribacterales bacterium
CTCAAAACCACCTACCTTACCAACCCTTGCTATCCTACCAGACGCTACAGTTATAGTATTTTCCCCAAACTTAGATAGTTCATTTTTAACCTTTTTCTTCAAATAATCGGAAATATTGTTGACCAAAACCAGAGAAAATGCACCCAGAAGAACACCAAATATAGCAAGAGCTGTTCTTACCTTAAAAGATTTAAACACACCAAAAACTATCTTTAAATATATAAAAAGTTTTAATAACAAGCTAACTCCTTATAGCTTTTATTGGATCTATCTCAGCAGCTTTTTTTGCAGGTCCCAAACCAAAAACCACTGCCAGTATCATCGATATAAAAACAGCAATAAAAAATAGTTGTACTGAAATCACCACATCAAAAACCTTAAAACTTGATATAACTTTGGCAATAATCGATCCCCCCAAAAAACCAAGGATAGAACCTGCTAATGTAATAATGGAAAACTCAAAAATAAACTGTAAAAATATATCTTTCTTCAATGCTCCAAGCGCTCTTCTAATACCTATCTCTTTAACCCTTTCAGTAACAGATATCAGGAATAGATTTGCCATAACAAATCCACCTACACTGACAGTGATAATGGTAATTATTGCAAGAAAAGCTATAAGCGCACCACCGATTGCAACAAAAAACTTCAATACATCCTTTGGGCCAACTATAGAAAAATCGTCATCCCGTCCTTCACCTAAGTTATGCCTATAACGTAAAAACTGCCGGACCTCTTCTATCCTATTATCAAGATTATCCAGATCCTCAAATTTCATTCTAATTGCTGTTACATACTTAAAATCCTTCGTAATAAACTTAGCCAATACCGTTATCGGTATAATTAATCTATCATTTATATTTACACCGAAATTGGATACCCCTCTCTCTTCCAGAATACCCACAACCTGACATGCAAAATCGTTAATATATATAAATTTACCAATAGGATCTTCATCAAAAAATAGTTGATCCTTGACATAGCTTGCCAAAATACATTTACGACTTGCCTTATCTACATCTTCCTTATTAAAATCTGTCCCTTCTGAAATATTCCAGTTCCATGCAGCACTATAATTCTCTGTGGATCCAACAATGAATGTCCTTACATGATTACCTTTGTAGCTAACCTTTATATTTGGTCTTACACTCATAGGTACTTGAATATATGCTGTTGGGAAAGCATCCCTTAGAGCAAAAAGATCATCATAAGTTATCGTTTTTGTTCTAAAACCGGTGGCTTGATTTCTCTGGGTCCCCCCAAAGATAAGGATAGAATCCGGTCCAAACATACTTATTATCTCACCGGCTTTTAGATAAGCACCATTTACAGCTCCGATAACGATGGTTACACCTATTATACCTAAGGCTATTGAAATAACAGATAATATACTTCTTAATTTATACGAGAGAACAGATTTTATAGCTTCTTGCAAAATTAATAATATTTTTATCATATACCTTTATACTAAACCTCTTTAATTAAAGATTGATACTTAGCTGAAAAGTTCTCTATTTTAAACTATCCAGAGATTCATATTCCTTTTAAAAATATCAATAGTAAAAGAACTATAAACAGGAGCCCTATCTATAATATGATTACCTTTATATAATTCAAAATAGATATCTACAGTCTCTATAAAATCATCTTCAACTACTTTAAATAACAACTCTATATATTCATTAAACCTATATTCTATTAACTGCAACACCTGACCATTTGAAATAATTCTTCCATTTAAAAGATCTATCGATATATCTTCATTTAAATTCTTCTCTTTTATATTAAGAATAATATCCTCTTTAGAATTCTTTAAGTTAGCTAAATTCCCAATAAGGATAATGTAGAGAAATTGATCCGATACCCCCCATTTCATTCTCTTAAGATATGTTGCATCTGTGTGCATTGTGGACATATCGAATTTTATATCGATTTCACCTGCTCCCATATATTCAAAAATCGAATCTATTTTACCATCGAAGTTTGTGTATATCTCACCCTTTGGCTCTTTTATTATTACCTTTCGCTGAACTACTTTAATAGGGATTTCTAAATCTGAAGGATAGCTTAATCCCATATGTTCATAAGCATTTTTAAGGTGAACCCTAAACAGGTTATCC
>JAINCL010000184.1:0-2451 GCA_036574145.1 Deferribacterales bacterium
TCTGTGGATAGTTTAAAAAATCGAACTGCTGAAGATATTATAAATACAGATTTTAAGGTATATTGAGAATATGGGATCGGTTTTGGAGTTGGACAAGTTGAATTTTTGAACATGGATGAATTAAAAGAAGTTAAGTATAACTTAATTCAAGGGTTGGAAGATATTAAAAATAAGTATGGCTTACATTTTGCTATGATATTGGTAACAGATATTATTACTGAAAACAGTATATTGTTGACAACAACTTTTAAGCCTATTGAGAAGATCATAAAATATAGACAGATTGATGAGAATAGTTATGATCTACCAGGGGTTCTATCCCGTAAAAAGCAACTCCTCCCTGAGATTTTAAGGGTTATAGAGGAGATAAGCAGTAATTAATAGTAATAATAATTACTGATAGTTATTTATGGTTGTAGGTAGTAATTAGTAGGAATTTAAAGTAGCAATTATTCACTACTCACATAATTTTTAATTCAACAATATAACCTGAAATGGATTTTTACTGTTGACATTTTATTAAATTTTGTTTAAATTTTGAAAAGTAAATTTTTTATGATACTGAACAGGAGGATAGTATGAAGTTAATAATAAAAATCGCTGATAAAATAAGCGGTTTTTTCGGTTACATCGGTGCATGGTTAACCTCTGCATTGGTGGCTGTGATAATCTATGATGTTTTCACCCGTTATTTTTTAAATAGTAGTAAGATATGGGTTCAGGAGCTGGAATGGCATATTTTTGCTGTAATAATACTTTTTGGTGCAGCTTATACTCTAAGACAGAATGGACATGTAAGAGTTGATTTTATCTATGGAAAATTATCCCATAAAAAAAAAGCATTAATAGATTTCTTGGGAGTTTTGATCTTATTAATACCCTTTAGTATTCTTATTATTTATACCTCTAAAGAATTTGTGTTATCATCTTGGCAGGTGAATGAAGGTTCTCCTGACCCAGGTGGGCTTCCAGCAAGGTATATATTAAAAGCTATGATACCTTTTGGTTTTCTTTTGTTGATTATTCAAGGTATTTCTATGTTTTTGAAAGCTTTATTAACTCTTATGGGTGATACATCGTATTACCAAGAAAAAACAGGAAAACATTAGGGAGTATACAATGAGTCCATTTATATTATTTATAGTAGTCTTCGGATGTTTGTTAATAGGGTTCCCCGTCTCTTTTACTCTAGGTGGGATGTCGATGATATATGGTATTTTTTCTTTTGGACTAGATCTTTTTAATTTGATGCCTTTGAGAATATGGGGGAGTATAACCAACTTTGTATTGTTGGCTGTTCCACTTTTTGTTTATATGGGTGTTATGCTTGAAAAATCCGGTATTGCTGAAGAGATGCTTGAAACGATGGCATTGCTTTTTGGTAAAATCAGGGGAGGGATGGGAATTTCTGTTGTGATGGTTGGTGCAATGCTTGCTGCCGCAACTGGTATAGTTGGTGCTACAGTGGTTACGATGGGTTTACTTAGTTTGCCCACGATGATCAAGAGGGGGTATAATATACCTCTTGCCTGCGGAACTATATGTGCTGCTGGTACACTTGGACAGATTATCCCACCAAGTATAGCACTTGTTTTGATTGCCAGCGTATTTAATCTGTCCATTGGAGATATTTATCTTGGAGCTTTTATTCCTGGATTTTTGCTGGTGGGTTTATACTTAATATATATTATAATAATAGCTATTTTCAAAGGTGATATGGTTCCTGCTATGCCAGATGAAGAACTTGCTCAGTTTAGAAAAGAGAATATGTATAAAAGGATTTTTTTCGCTTTCTTATTGCCTATGTTCTTAATAGTTGCTGTGTTGGGTTCTATTTTTGCAGGAATTGCGTCACCCACAGAATCAGCTGCGGTTGGTGCTTTTGGTGCAACTATACTTGCTCTTGCTAAAAAAAGTCTCAACTATAAAAAAGCTATGGCAGTTATGTATGATACTATGAATCTTACTGCCATGGTATTTATACTGTTGATAGGAGCTGCTGCTTTTGGGCTTGTTTTTAGAGGTCTTGGTGGAGATATGGCGATTATAGATTTCATTGAAAGGACAAATATGAGTCCAATTGCTTTTTTAATTCTTGTAAACGTTATTATATTCATTGCAGGGTTTTTTATAGATTATATAGAGATAACCTTTATTGTTCTACCAATAGTCGGACCTATCTTTCAAAATATGGGTCTTGATTTACTATGGATAGGTGTTTTAATTGGTATGAATTTTCAAACAAGCTTTTTAACACCACCTTTCGGTTTCTCTCTGTTTTACCTACAAAGTGTAGCACCTAAAGGTGTAACTATAGGTCATATATATAAAGGTGTAATCATGTTTATAATACTTCAAATTGTTGGATTGGCGATTTTAATTATTTACCCAGATATAGCATTATGGCTTCCTAGGGTATTATCCAAATAAAAAGCGGGGTTAACCCCGCTT
>JAINCL010000185.1:0-4698 GCA_036574145.1 Deferribacterales bacterium
TCTATTCCGTGTGCCATAGATACGGATGCACCCATACAAACAGTGGAGTGGATTGCACTTAGTGGTGGTAGAAGCCCTAAGGTGTAGCAACCGATATCTCCTGAAACATATAATTTGAGCTTATTTAATGCATAAAAAATCCCTCTATGGGAGCATCCAGCACACATAGAGGGTGGTCTTCCAGGAAGATCATTTACAGTAAGATATTTATTTACTTCTCTTTTGAAAAGTTTACGAACATCATCTGTTGAAAGTTCACCTAAGAAAGATCTTTTTAATTTGCCAAGTTTTATACCTGCTGCTTTAATCTCTGTTTCAAAAAATGGATCGAGCTCTTCTACTACATATAATTTTTTGACCATCTTAGAGAACTTCTCAATCTTTCCTAATGGTAATGGCCATACCATTCCAAGTTTTAAAACTGATGCTTCTGGAACAGCTTCTTTAACATAATTATAAACAACTCCAGAACATATAATACCTATATCTTTTGATCCTTCTTCAATGATGTTTAGATCTGATTGATTTGCAAAATCGGTAAGTTTGGATAATCTATCTTCAACAAACTGATGTCTTTTCCTTGCATTTGCAGGAACCATAACCCATTTAGGGATATCGATTTCGAGGTCTCTAGATGATACCTCTTCCCTTGTTGATAATTGTACAACTCCAGCACCATGGGATAATCTTGTGGTGGATCTTACCATCAAAGGGGTACAGAATTTTTCAGAAATTTCCATCCCCTTTTTTATAAAATCTTTAGCTTCCTGACTATTGGATGGCTCAAGCATCGGCACTTTGGCGAATCTCGCATAATTTCTACTATCCTGTTCATTTTGTGAGCTAAACATATTGGGGTCATCTGCAACTAAAACAATAATTCCACCATTAACACCTGTGTAGCTCAATGTCATAAGTGGGTCAGCAGCTACATTGAGTCCCACATGTTTCATACATGTCATTGCTCTAACTCCAGACTGGGAAGCACCAATTACCACTTCAAGAGCCACTTTTTCATTTGAAGCCCATTCACAATAGATTTCTGAATATTTTTTAGCATTGTCTGTGATTTCAGAACTTGGAGTCCCTGGATAAGAGCTTATTACCTTTACCCCTGCCTCGTATGCGCCCCTTGCAAAAGACTCATTACCACTCATTATAACTTTCATTCTTTACTCCCAATCTTTTGTGTTTGTAATTAATCTTGTATTAATTGTTTCGTTGTCTAACGAAGCGATATATTTTTTGTCCATTAATAACATTCTGTATTTCCATATATAATTGAGTTTACCTTTATCTTTATATTGAGCAGGATCTATTTTTTCACCCAAATCATATAATACGCTGTCGGCAAACTCTTTATAGTCTCCAGAAACTTTTTTAAGATATTCTTTACCCTTTGGGTTGCCGATACCGGCAAGTATAACTCCTGCTCTATAATAACAGTAGTTCTTCAGATCTGAAATATTTTCACATGTTGAGATATATTTTTCAATTAAAGCTTCATTAAATTCACCAGAGTTAAGTTTAACTTCGTATTCCCCCAATTGGTTGATTTTGGCACTTTTTCCTGTCTCGATATACTGGAAAACCCCATATATACCTAAACCTATTATGATAATAATTATGAGTGTGGTAACTATTTTTTTAAAATTTTTGTTGATGAATGATTCCACCTGGTCTATTGGAATATCTTGGTCATGCTGGATTTTTTTGGACATTAAAATCCTCCTTTTAAATTAAATAGTTTTTTATTGTTTTCAAAGACTGTTAAAACCTCATTTTCCGAAAGCCCGGCACCTTTAAGAATCTTGCATGCCATTTCATAATCAACGTAATCTCCAGGTGTATGAAAATCGTTATTGATAACAAGGTTGCAAGTGTATCGCTTTGCCATCATAGCTACATAAGCGTTGGTGAGAGAGTGCCCTTTTCTTGTTGTAATTTCGAGATAAACATTATTTTTGGCTGCAAGTAACGCATCTTCATCGGAGATCAAACCTGGATGAGCTAAGATATCTACTTTAGCTTCTATTGCAGCTCTGTTCGTGCCAGGTTCCACAGGCTCAACTATTGTTTCTCCATGAACTAAAATGATATCTGCTCCATTGTTTCTTGCCATCTCTGTAATCTTTGGGATATGAGAAGGGATTACATGGGTAAATTCTACACCTATAATAACTTTAAAATCTTCAGAAGATGAATTATATTCCTCTTTAAACTTTAACTGTTTTTCAAGGAGAAATAGAAAATTCGACTCATCTGCATGGTCTGTAATGGCGATCCCTTTATACCCTTTCACTTTGGCTCTTCTAACCGATTCTGAAGGTATAAGAACACCATCACTAAATGTTGTGTGGGTATGTAGATCAAACATAAAATTTATACCTCATATTTTTATTAATATACTTAATATAAATATTTCTTTTTATCAACAATTTTGTGAATTAATGATAAAATATCAATAATCTTCTTGATAATGAATATCTTTAATTAAATTTGTATGGATTAATAAGTATCTTTGTTTAAATAAAAAAAATATATGAAAAATAATATATATTAAAATCTATATGTTTATCAAATAGTTTGTTTAAGACAAAAAAAGTATTTTAAAACATTGTTTAATCATATTAACTCACTGTGAAATAATAAAAATTTAAACAAAAATGGAACAAAAAAATATTGACAGTTGATACAATAAAATGTATTCTGTATATTGTATACAATTTTTGATATATATAATGTATAAAGGAGGCAGATAATGTCCTTTAAGACTAAGTTGTCAAGGAGAAAGTTCCTTGCTTACAGTGGTGGCGCAATGGCTACTGCGGTTTTGGCTTCTAATCTTTCTTCTTTAAAAGCTGTGGCTTCTAAAGAAGGTGTTCCTCAGGGTAAAGTTGGAAGAGAATTTGTTTTTAGTTCATGTGAGGTCTGTGTAAATAAGTGTGGACTTGTGGCAGAGGTTAATAATGGAGTCATAAGAAAATTAAACCCAAATCCAAAGTTTTTCAAATCGAGAGCAATGCTTTGTGGTAGAGGGAATGCAGGGGCTAAATTCCCATATGACCCAGACAGAGTTAAAAAGCCTCTCATGAGGGTAGGTGAGAGAGGTGAGGGGAAATGGAAAGAGATTAGCTGGGATGAGGCTTTCAAAGAGATAGTCAAAAGAAGTTTTGATATTATTAAAAAATATCAAAATAGATCATCTATCGCCTTTGCTTCAACTGAAGGGTTTCAAGAGGCTATGTTTAAACACTTAGCTGGAATGGTAGGTTCTGTTAATACAGTGAGACACCCTACATTATGTCTTTCTTCAGTTATACAGGGTTTTTCTTCTGTATTTGGTACATATCCAGATGCTGATACAGCCAATGCAAAATTTATAATAATGACAGGTGCAAATAGGGCAGAGGCTATCGTTACACCTGATACTTGTGATATTGCTAAGAAACATAGGGAACAGACTTTGATCTATATAGATCCAAGAGCCACAAAAACAGTTGCTTTAGCAGATAAATGGTATCCTATAAAACCTGGAACTGACCTTGCTCTTGCTCTTGCTATGATTAATGTGGTTATAACAGAAAATCTTTATGATAAAGCATTTGTGGAGAAATATACAGTAGGTTTTGCAGAGCTTGCTGAACATGTTAAACAATACACACCAGAATGGGCTGAAAAAGAATGTGAAATTCCAGCATCTGAAATATATTGGCTTGCAAGGGAGTTTGCAAAGAATGCTCCAGCATCAGTATGGTATCCTGGTAGAAGAACTTCATGGTACGGTAATGATGTTTATTTCAGAAGAGCTGCTGCTATCCTTTGTGCTATTTGCGGTTGCTGGGATAGACCTGGTGGGCTTATGCCTAAAGCTTCCATAGGTATCGGTAAACATGATTTCGATTTTTTGATTTACGATCTTACAAATACCGAAAGGATAGATTCTGGGACAAGAGCTTTTATTAAAGATCTATTACCAGAACATCTCAGAGAAAATGGCGGTTTGCTTACAGATCAGGTTGCATATCTTAGTGAATCTGATGGTAGCTGGGTAGTATTCAGAGAGGCGATTTTGCGTGGTGAACCTTATCCTGTGAAAGGTTTGTTTGTATATAAACAGAACCCTGTTGAATCTGTGCCAAACAGGAAAAAGACAGTTCAGATGTTAAAGCAGATGGAGCTTGTAGTGGTAATAGATCATCAGATGTCAGATACAGCATGGTTTGCTGATTTTGTTCTTCCGGAGTCAACTTATCTTGAAAGATGGGACCCTGCTGAAAGTCAAGCAGGTGTGGTACCTATTACTGTTGCCAGAAAACAGGTTATCAAGCCTGTATTCGATACAAAATCTATGATGGAGATAGCTGTAGGGCTTGCCCGTGCTTTTCTAGAGTTACCAGGATTTTTTGATGATGCTGAGGATCCAGAAGAGGCTAAGGCTATTTTTGAAGAGTATATAGAAGAATTTAGTGCTCCAAGAGAAGTCCAGATGAAAAAACAGTTTAAGATGTTTGAAGGTGGGTATGAAATGCTCGAAAAAGAAGGTGTATTCTATCTCACTGATAAAAGAGAATATGGCAAGACTCTTGAAGAAGGAGCAGTATTCAAAACTAAAACAGGTAAAATTGAACTATATTCTCAAAAGTATGCAGAAAAAGGGCTTGATCCTTTACCAGTGTACAGAAGACCTGCAAATCC
>JAINCL010000186.1:0-15572 GCA_036574145.1 Deferribacterales bacterium
CAGGAGATCAGATTTCAACCTATTAGTATCATTTAATCTAAATCCATTAACTATTACTCCACCATAATCATAGAAATGAAGATTCATTTCAAGAATATAATATAACTCATCAGGATAATCAGATGATATGTTATAATCAAAAAATAGAATGCCATCTTGTAATCTAAATCTTTTTTCAATCGAAGTATTATAACATCCACTATTATTAATGAAACCATTTCGTGTTAAAACAATCTCCCCTTTTTCAAATCTATACTCAAAAGGCTGATTTACAAAATCCCCTAATTCTCTATATTCAGATTTTTTAAAATTCAAAGGTTCATAAAAATCTACAAAGTGATCCACAAAACAGTTTCTATCATACCAATCGAAAGATATCTCATTTTTTAGATCATCAGTAAGTTTCACCCCCATCTCATGAATGGTGCTGATACTATGATCAGAGTTATTTTTCTCTTCTTCATTATTATCTAATAATTTGTAGTGATAACTCTCTTTTCTTCTTGATAAAGTATTTATCAAATTGATTCCTCGAGATCTTATATCCAGACTCTTTAACTGTCCACCATGTTTTAAAGTAAATATAGTTGATAACATATTATCTTTTAAGACAAACACACCATACCCATCATAAAGCAAATCTGTAAAATAACCACCTTCAAGTTTTTTATCAATTTCATCCAATCTTTTTTCAGCGTTTATAATATATCTAAAAGCATTATCTCTAAGATTTGGTAGATAAACACCGCCAAATATACCATGCCAGAAAACATCGTTACATTCAGCCCTATATAACATATCTTTAACATCTTCAAGTTCTCTACCTTCTAATCTTTTGGATATATCAAGAACCCTTTTATGTAGATGATTGCTCTCAGGATATTTTATAAAAAAATTCTTCCAATGTGAACCTTTAATAAACTCTTCACTATAATTTTTCAATTCACTATTTTTAATGTAATCCAACAATCTTTCAATCGCTACACCTTTATCAGAAAATAATGACCATTGCCCCATCTCCATATATGAGGTCATACTCAGATACGCAAGACCTAACGGTTTCTCCTCATTAGCAAATTCATAATAATGCTTAAAGTATATCTCCGGATGTCCTATGAACTTGTCAAAAAACCTATCAAGCCAACCGTTCTCATAAACCCATTCGTAAGTCTTTGGCCATAACCCAAATTTTTCCCCATCATCAAAGAGAATTGCTCCCTTTGCACCATTCCCTTTACATTCCAGCAAATACCCTTCAATAACATCTGTTTCCCTGAAAGGGACAATATATCTAAGCTTTTGATCTATTGGGAAAACTTTTATACAATAACCATCCTGCTCTGTTAAATAGTATCCATATAATGCACCTTTTGAAAAACCCAACGAGATAAAATGGTAATCATCCACCACCAGATACTCGATTCCACATTCCACAAGATCAGGGATTATAGAAGAATCCCAAACCCTTTCGGTGAGCCATAGTCCTTTAGGTTTTTGACCGAAATTATGATAGATATAGTTGTTAAGTTTGGTAATCTGCCCTATCCTATCCCTTTTTGGAATGGAAGATAATACAGGTTCATAAAAACCACCTGAGAAAAACTCTATCTGCCCCTTATCTGATAACTCTTTGAAAAGCTTGAAAAGCTCATCTGAATTCTTTTTTATATACTCCAGCAACCAACCACTATAATGTACTGCAAACTTGAAATTCTCAAACCTTTCAGCATACCTTAAAAAAGGTAGATAACTTTTTTCTATCACATCATCCACAATATGACCAAAATTATCCACTGGTTGATGACAGTGAATACCAAAAAGAAACGGTAGTTTCATATATTAACCCTCTTTATGTTATTTTAACAGATATTTTGATTAAATTCCACTTTAAATCCATTAAACTCACTATTGGAATAAACTTTAAGTTTTATACCCCTCTTTTCACAAATTTTAACAATGGTATAAAACCCAAGCCCTGTCCCACTTTTCTTTGTCGTAAAAAACGGTCTGCCTAAATTACTAATCTGCTCATCATCTATTCCTGGTCCATTATCTTCATAATAAAGGATATTATCTACATTATAAAACTTCACAGAAGCATCTATTCTAGCTTCAAAGCTATTTAAAATTAAATTCCATAATATCTGTTTAAATTCATCTTCAGTGATCTTTATTTGTAACTTATCATCCACTTGATTTAAAATTTTAATCGATTCAAAAATATTACTGATGTCTAAATAATACATAAAATCATCTATTAATTGTTTAACATTTAAGTTCTCTATATTTTCGGTTCTATTCTTTGAAAGTATAAGCATGTTTCCTAAAAATAGATCCAGTCTATTTATCTCCCTTTCAACAATCCTAATTATTTTATCATTTTCAGAAATCTTTTTAGCCAGAATCTGAATAGCTCCCTTAATTGCCCCAAGTGGATTTTTTATTTCATGAGCAATCAATGCAGAAAATCTCCCCATATCAGCAAGCCTCCGTTCCTCCTCCAGCTTCTTTTTCAATATATCTTTCTCGGTAACATCTTGAAAGATAATAAGCTTACCCTGAACATCACCTTTATCATCTTTGAAATCTTTAATCTTGTATCCCACATACCGCTCTTTAATAATTGTTAATCCATCTTCATTGGCAAAAAGATACCGTTCAAAAAGAGGCTTACCCAATAAATTATCATCCTCATCAAGGATCTTTTTACCAGTATCATTCAAAGATACTACAATACCCATTTTATCAAGAAGAATGATACCAAAATCAACACTTTCAAGTATTAATTTATGAAGATTCTCTAACTTACTTAACCTTAACTTGAACCTTTCACTTTCAAGAAGCTGTGACATATACTTTTTATGTAGTATAATAACAAGAAGAAGCATTACAATAAAAGAGAAAATATATCCCATAATAAGCATAAAATATCTGAAATTATAATACCTCATAACAAACAACTCGTTATTAACAATAGCTAATAAACTAAGGGATATAATAACTAATAAAAGCCCTACAATACCCCCTTTATAACCTTCATAGAAACCAAGGTATAATATAATGATTGCAAAAAATAAAAGATAAGGGCTATCCAAATAATCTGTATTAACTATTAAAAAAATTGTTATCAGTATATCGAAAATACCCTGTAAATAGAAAATATATCTATTATCAAATATCTTTACCAAAAAGATAGTTAATAATGAAAAAAAAGCCACCAGGATACCTATGGATACAAACAACTCTAAATTTATTTCGTTATTAAATAAAGAAGCTAATAATTTTGTTAATAGGAAAGTTATTATAAAAATTAAGATTCTGATGGAAACAATAAGATAAGTGGTTCTTATCGTTATCATCCCCCTACTATTTCTCCCATTTTGAAGATCGGCAAATACATCGCAATAATTACAAAGCCAACAGCTCCTCCAACAAAAAGCATTAGCATAGGTTCAATAAGCTTTGTCAAACCCTCCACGGTTCTATCAACCTCATCATCATAAAAATCAGCGATTTTGGTTAACATCTCATCAAGGGACCCCGTTTCTTCACCCACAGCTATCATTTGAGTTACCATAGGTGGGAAAACTTTAGCCTTTTCCAACGGATAAACCACATTCTTACCACCTTCAATATCCACTTTACTTCTTAAAAGATGCTTTTCTATAACCTTATTGCCACTGGTTTTAGCAACTATATCCAGAGCTTCAAGAATAGGTACACCACTGCTTAACAATGTTCCAAGTGTCCTTGAGAATTTTGACACTGCAACCTTGTTTAAAAGATCACCTATCTTAGGAACCCTTAAAAGGAATTGGTCTATCATATATCTACCTTTTTCTGTCTTTTTATAAGCCAAACTTATCGCTATCGAAACTATAACTATGAATGCAAAAATTACACCCCCACCATACCAACTGGATAAAAAATTACTTAAGCCGATAGTAAATTGTGTCAAAGCTGGTAATGTCCCCCCAAAACTATCATACATCTCTTTGAATTTAGGGATAATAAATACCATCAATCCCCAAACAACAACAACAGCAACTATAAGAACTATGGAAGGGTACATCATTGCAGCTTTAACCTTTCTTTTAAGGGAAATAGCCTTCTCCATATAACCTGCAAGCCTATCTAAAATAGTATCCAGAAGACCACCTGCTTCGCCAGCCCTTACCATATTTATATATAAATCACCAAAGATATTCCTATATTTCTCTAAACCTCTACTAAAAGGTGCCCCTTGCTCTATCTGATTTTTTATATCTTCAAACATATCTTTAACAACTTTTTTCTCAGCCTGTGATGCTATAATATCCAAAGCCTTCATAATAGGTAGTCCAGAACTTATCATTGTAGCGAGCTGCCTTGTAATAATAACAATATCTTCGTCCGTTATTTTATTTCCAAAAGATATCTCAATACTCTTCCAGTCCCTTTTTACCTCTTTTACTGTAAGTTTACGGTTTTTTAATACCTTTAATACCTCATCTTTACTCTTACCTTCAATAACCCCCAGCACTTCATTTCCTGAAAGCTCCACTGCCACATAATTATATTTTGCCACATTGACCTCCTAAAAATTCAAAAAATTAAAACCTCCTTCTATTACCAAGTCCCGCTCTATCTATCATCTGCTTTACCTCTTCCGGATAAATAGCTCTATTGATCGCCTCCTCGTAAGTTATCAAACCTTTTGCATAGGCATTAAATAGTGATTGGCTCATGGTTATCATTCCATGTTCAGCCTGTCCAGATTGCATCATAGAATAGATTTGATGTAGTTTATCTTCCCTAATAAGATTTCTTATCCCCGGATTAGGTATCAAAACCTCACAAACCATAACCCTTCCTTTACCATCTGCCCTTTGTAATAATTGCTGGCAAACAACACCTTCAAGTACAAAAGATAATTGAGCCCTTATCTGGGACTGTTGATGGGGAGGAAAAACATCTATAATCCTATTAATTGTTTGTATTGCACTATTGGTATGAAGAGTACCCAGAGTAAGGTGACCAGTTTCGGCAACAGTTAAAGCCGCCTCTATCGTTTCCAGATCCCTCATCTCACCGATAAGAACAACATCTGGATCCTGTCTTAATATATATTTTAAAGCTTTGGCAAATGATTTGGTATCGGCATTTACCTCCCTTTGATTTACCATAGCCTCTTTATGTTGATGTAGGTATTCGATTGGATCTTCTATTGTAATAATATGTACCTTCTGTTCAGAATTAATTTTATCTATCATAGCAGCTAATGTTGTAGATTTACCACTACCTGTAGGACCTGTAACTAAAATAAGTCCCCTCGGTTTATCACATAGTGTTTTCAATATAGGTGGTAATCCAAGCTCTTCGAATGTTTGTACACGATAAGGTATCCTCCTTATAGCAGCTGCTACCGCTCCTCTTTGCATATAAAAATTTGCCCTAAATCGGCTAACCCCTTTAATCCCAAAAGAACAGTCCAGCTCCTGTTCCTCTTCAAATCTTTTCTTCTGAGCCTCAGTCATAATTCCATAACATATCTTTTTTGTATCATTGGGAAATAACATTTCATTACCCACCCTAATTAAATCACCATGCACCCTGTATATAGGTGGAGCTCCAACCGTTAAGTGTAAATCTGTAGCATCAAGTTCTATCATCTTTTGCAATAATTCTTGTAATGAGTACTTAGATTCAGAAGTCCCATTAGTTTCTGTCATATCAACCTCCTAAAATTAATCTGCAAATGTAACCCTTACAACCTCTTCAATCGTTGTTATACCTTTCTTCACCTTCTCCAAACCGCTTCTCCTTAGAGTTATCATACCCTCTTCAACGGCAGCTTTTTTCAGTTCATTGGCATTTGCACCCCTTAAAATCAATTCTCTAATATTTTCAGTAACACTCATAACTTCATATAAAGCAACCCTACCTTTATAACCAGTGCCACCACAAACATCGCAACCTCTACCCTTCATCGGGACAAAACTATTAATTTCATCCTTTCTAAAACCCACTGTTAGTAACGCTTCTGCTGGTACTTTAACCTTTTCGCTGCATTTGGTACATATCTTTCTTGCCAACCTTTGTGCAAGGATAACTACTGTAGATGAAGCCACCAAAAACGGTTCAATCCCCATATTCAAAAGTCTATTAATTGTACTTGGAGCATCATTGGTATGTAAAGTAGATAAAACCAAATGACCTGTAAGTGCAGCTTTAATGGCAATCTCTGCAGTTTCATAGTCCCTAATCTCACCAACCATTATGATATCAGGGTCCTGTCTCAAAAATGATCTCAATGCAGCAGCAAAGTTAAGTCCAATTTCATCTTTTATCTGAACCTGATTTATACCGAAAATATTGTATTCCACAGGATCCTCAGCAGTCATTATATTTACATCCACTTTATTCAACCTACTCAAAGCAGAATACAATGTTGTAGATTTACCACTCCCTGTAGGACCTGTAACAAGTACCATTCCATAGGGACTTTCTATACCATTAATAAACCTTTCAAGGGACGACGGCTCAAAACCCAATTTTTCCAGATCCAGTTGAAGATTACTTTTATCAAGAAGTCGAAGAACCACTTTTTCGCCAAACAACACTGGCAGGGTAGACACCCTCATATCAACGGTCTTATTAGGAAGTCTTAACTTAATCCTTCCATCTTGAGGTAATCTTTTTTCTGCAATATCAAGCTCTGCTAAAATCTTAAGTCTTGATATTACTGCATCTTTAATATTCCTTGGAGGTCTCATAAAATCAGACATTACACCATCTACACGAAACCTTATCCTGAAATCTTTCTCATAAGGTTCAACATGTATGTCTGAAGCCCCTCTTTTAATCGCTTCATGAAGTATATAATTAACCAGCTTAACAATCGGTGTATCTTCAACCTCTTTTTTAAGTGCTTCAACCGATATCTCTTTCTCCCCAGTATCCTCAAACTCAAGATCATCTATATCAAAACTCTCTTCTATTATATTATTAATTGCAAGATCTGTAGCACTATCAACCTCAAGTGCTGCCTGTATCGCAGATTCAACAGCAACATATGTCTTTATATTAAAACCTGTAATAAACCTCAAATCTTCTAAAGCGTAGGCGTTTGATGGGTCGGCAATGGCAACATGAAGTGTGTTACCAACCCTGTCAAATGGTACGACCATATATTTTCTACATGTATCTTTTGGGATAATGGATAAAACTTTAGGATCGATCTTGGTATTTTTTAAATCTATATATGTAACACCATACTGTTGACTAAGAAATTCTGCAATCTTATGTTCATCTATAAAACCAAGCTTTACCAAGATAGATCCAAGTCTACCACCTTCTTTTTTTTGGAGTTCCAAAGCTTTTTGAAGCTGCTCCTCTGTAATTAAATTCTCACTTAATAATATTGCTCCAATCTTAGTAGAGATCATCTGATACCCCTTAGCCTTTTAAGCAGATTACTATAATCCAATGTAAATCTTATATTATTCCATATCATAAAAGCATGATAAGCCTGACCAATCAACATTAAAAGTCCATCAATCTTTACGAAACTTTTCACTCTATCCAGAAAATATGTAGAACCTGTCAAAGAGTACTGCATATCAAAGGCCACCTCAGAGTTTAATGCACTAAATTCTATGTAACTCTCACCAGTCAAACCCGCACTTGTAGTATTTATAATTATATCATATTTTTTACAATTATCAAATGAATTTATATCAATTATATCAATATTTTTTATACCAATCTCACTGACAAGTATTCTCGCTTTATCAACATCTCTATTCATTAAACTTAAACTCTTATAATTAAAGTTTTTTAGGTATTGTAGCAATCCTCTACATCCACCACCAGCTCCTATTATTAAAATCTCTTTATTATTAATCTCTACATTATAGTATTTAAAAGTTTCATCTATGCCGTTAATATCTGTATTATATCCAATTAATCTACCACAATCTATCCTCACAGTATTAACAGCAGATATCTTTTTAGCAATCTCATCAATATCATCAAGATAATCCATTATAACCTGCTTATAAGGGAGGGTAACATTAAACCCTTTAAAATTAAACATCTTAAATATGCCAACAATATCTTTAATCTGAGTATGGTCAATTTCAAAACAGCAATAACCACCATTTATGCTAGTTATATTAATAAAATAATTATGAATAATTGGAGATAATGAATGGCTAAGTGGTTTCCCTATTAATCCATAATTACTATACATCTTCCTTATCTTCCAATTTAACAACCTTCTCCTGCGGTAATAAAACCCCAGCGGACATAATATATTTAAACGCTGATTGAACAGAGATATCCAAAACTATTACTTCAGATTTAGGAACGATAACAATAAATCCAGAAGTGGGGTTAGGTGTTGTTACTATAAAAATTGAATAATATTGTTCTTCCGTTCCGTCCTGCAATATATTTCTATTGTTAGTCACAAATCCGACGGAATACATACCTTTACGTGGGTATTCTACCAGTACAACTTTTTTAAAAGTATCGGTTTTTGTTGATTGAAAAGTTAGAATAATCTGCTTTGTTGCATTATATGTTGTCTTTACCAGGGGAATTTTATCGATAAATTTCTCCAATTTTACAATAATTCTTCTACCAAAATAGTTCCTTGTAACTAATCCAGCCAATAAAATAATCATTATAAAAAAGATTAAAGATAAGAATTTCTTCATATATAGAGGTATCCCTAAGCCATACTTTTGATCAATAATATCTAAATATGGTAAAAGAAAACCAGTCATACTATCAAATAGAAAAGATAGAAAGAAGTAAGTAACAACAAGTGGTAATAATGCAAACAGACCAGTTATAAAAATATTACGTAAACTGATTAACTTAGAACTTTTTTTACTTGGTTCCAAAGATTCTGTCACCTGCATCTCCTAAGCCAGGGACTATATACCCTTTCTCATTTAGTTTTTCATCCAGTGCAGCTGCATATACTTTCACATCTGGATGTGCTTCACATAGCTTAGCTAAACCTTCAGGTGCTGCAATAAGACACATAAATTTTATATTTTTAGCCCCTGCTTTTTTAAGCATATCAACAGCAGCAACTGCACTTCCACCAGTGGCAAGCATAGGATCTATTAATATAAAGTCTCTATTATCTGTGTCTGATGGTATTTTAAAATAGTAGCTTACAGGTTTTAATGTTTCTTCATCCCTATACAAACCTATGTGTCCAACCCTTGCAGACGGTATTAACTTTAATATACCATCCACCATACCAAGACCAGCCCTAAGAATAGGAACAAGTACAACCTTTTTCCCCGATAGCACATAAGACTTTGTTTCACAAATAGGGGTCTTAATGGTAACCTCTTCAAGGGGAAAATCCCTTGTAATCTCGTATGCCATAAGCATAGCCACTTCGTCAATAAGTTCTTTGAATTCCTTTTTACTTGTTTTCTCATCCCTTATAAATGTTAATTTATGACTTATTAATGGATGTTTAACCAATATAAAATTATTATAACTTTTCATCATTTATCCTCTGGTAAAATTATATTTAATAAGATACCCATTAACCCTGCCAAACCTATTCCACCTAAAGTGACAGGTCCAACACTGATTACCATATTCCCAATACCAACCACAAGAATAATTGAAACGATAACAAGATTTCTTGATTTCGCCATATCTACTTTATTTCTCACAAGTGTACCAACACCAATTGCAGCAATCATACCAAATAATAGTATCATTATACCACCCATTACAGGTACAGGTATTGTTTTCAAAATTGCATTAAGTTTCCCAACAAAAGCTAACAATATTGCAGTTATAGCCGCTATTCTCATATAAATCACATCTGTCGCCTTAGTTAAAGCAACTGCACCTGTAACTTCAGAATAGGTTGTATTGTGAGGTCCACCCAAAAATGCAGCAAAAGATGATGCCAACCCATCACCCAAAATTGTTCTATGTAAACCAGGTTTTTCGAGATAATTTTTACCGGTCACGGAAGATATTGCCAATACATCACCCACATGTTCGATAGCAGGAGCTATGGCAACAGGTAAAATATAGATTGTCGCATTTAAATCAAAAATCGGTAACGCATAACTACCATTTTTAATAGCCTCTACCCAAGGAATTACAAACCATTTTGCATTAATTATTG
Organism: Deferribacterales bacterium; assembly: GCA_036574145.1. Classification (GTDB taxonomy): domain Bacteria; phylum Chrysiogenota; class Deferribacteres; order Deferribacterales; family Calditerrivibrionaceae; genus Calditerrivibrio. The sequence goes on from JAINCL010000186.1 coordinate 10,157, forward strand.
GTGAAAAATCCACAACACCCATTAACATTGAAACAACATATCCAACAGCAATCCCTGATATAATAGGTATTAAGCTAAGCAATCTTTTACCATACATAACTACCAATATAGCAGTTAATAAAGAAATAAAAGATATAATCAAAGCTTTCCCATAAAGATTACCACTGGCGTCAAAACTTTTTGCCATTTTAACTGCTACTGGGGCAAGGCTCAAGCCTATCACCATAATAACAGGTCCAGTAACAACAGGAGGAAGTATCCTTTCTATGACCCTCAAGCCACCTTTATAGATCAAAATAGAAAATAAAAGGTATACAACTCCCACAGAAACTAACCCACCAAGAGTTGCAGCAATCCCAAATTCTTTAATACCAAACTGTATTGGTGCTATAAATGCAAAAGAGCTTCCAAGAAAAACAGGAACCATCGACTTAGTAATTAATTGGAACAACAATGTTCCAGCCCCAGCTGTAAATAGCGCTATGGCAGGATCAAGCCCTGTAAGAATAGGTACCAACACAAGGGCACCAAATGCAACAAATAAAAACTGAACTCCTAAAACCACTTTTTTTATACCGATAGGTTCATTCATTCGTATCTTCCTCCATTTTTATGTTATGATTAAATAGTTGTCTCTCCAATAAACGATCATAGCCTGTCCATCCACCATCAATTACACCATCTCTAATAAATACAGATCTAAAAGTATTAATCTTGGCATCCATATCGTCAATATGATGTAAAATAATCGCCTCAATAGTTTTAGGTTTCTTCGGTGAACCGAACTCAAGATAACCATGATGACTTGCCACCATATGGTTAATAAGATGCCTGTATTCATCTGGAAAATTATCTATACTTTTACAATAATTATTAACCAACTCTATACCTAACAAAAGATGCCCTATCAATTTTCCACTATCAGTATAATCAAAACCTTTGGATATATCCAATTCAAAAACTTTACCTATATCATGGAATATACTACCCATTATCAATAGATCTTTATTTACTATATCTCCATAAAACTTGCTCATCTTCACAGCAAGTTTCACTACAGAAAATGTATGCTCAAGAAGACCACCAATATAAGCATGGTGAACATTTTTGGCCGCAGGCATCTTCTTAAACTTATCTATTACTGTTTTATCTGCAACAAAACAATCAAAAAGTTTTTTTAGATACTTATCTTTTAAATTTCCATTTACAAAATTTATAAAATCTTCAAACAGGATATTCTCATCAAAATCACCCTTAGGTAAAAATTCTGAAGGATCGGCATCTACCTTTTCCATATTAGTTATCTTTATCTGAAATTGACCATTGTAGCTCTGAATTGTACCAAACACATTAACGATATCACCTTTTTCAGGCTCAAACTTCAATTTATTACTATCAAACATTATCCCCTGAAATTGAGCCCCATCTACATCGATTAAATTCATCCTGATATAAGGGCGATTATCCTTTGTGTTGCTCTTAGAAATTTCAAGAATCATATACTTCTTTGTTAAATTCATCTCCATAAATCACCAACTATCAACATCTTCACTTACTTCTACAGTGATATTTTCTATCATAACACCTTCCCTTTTTAAGGCAGAAAGAACAGCCAAAGCCTGTTTATGTAAAATCTCTGTCGAATATATACATACAAGACCTTTATTCTTATCAATAGTCCTCATAATTCCTATACCTTCATAAGAATCAAGCACACTGTTTATATATAATATCTGTTCTTTATTTGCAATAAATTTAATCTTATAAGTATTAAAATTCATTTAGACTCCACAACAAATATATTCTTTTCAATCATTTTAGATATTTCTCCAAAGTTAACAGACTCATCATATTCAAAGTATAAGTAATCCTGTTCAAACCCTTTTAATAAAGAAGCATATTCTTTCAAATTATCATTCATATCTTTATAATCCACCAAAAAAAACCCTTTATCAAAACAATAACCTTTCTTTAAGATGTAAATTATCTTCTCTCGTTTTTTAACAGAAAGAACAGTATTAAAGAGTGCACCTAAACCCATAATATCGATTTTAGCAGCCAAACCCCTTGGGATATTTCTATTTAAATCATAATTTAAAAAAAATGGGAATATATCAAGATGCTTTTCTTTTACCTTATAAGGATAAGATAGCGTAATATGCTTCACTTCCATTTACCCAAACTAAAATCCTTTTTTATATTATCGAGTATACCATTAATGTAATTAGAACTTTTCTCTTCAGAGTACCTACTTGCAAGAGAAACATAATCATTAATCACCATAACTATATCTTTCATATTAAACATCTCATGAACTGAAAGCCTTAAAATAATAAGGTCAAGAAAAGGTAGCCTATCAATAGTCCACCCTTTTCTAAGATACTTCGATATGATCTCATCGTAATATTCTTTTTTACTATCAACATCTTTTACAAGTCTAACAGCTTGCTCCACTTTCTCTTTATCAACATTGCTAAAATTTATCAGTTTGTTTGCTATAGCTTCAGCAGGTTCATCATTCTGTAAAAAAGCATAGTAGATCTTCAGTGCATATTTTCTAACTTTTATTCCGTGTTTAGTAAGCATTAAATATTTTGTTCCTTTATTAGATTTACTAATTCAAGAGCACCCATAGCTGCTTCAGCACCTTTGTTCCCAGCTTTCGTACCTGCTCTTTCGATAGCCTGTTCTATAGTATCGGTGGTTAATACCCCAAATATAATAGGGACCTCTGTATCGTATGAAGCTTTAGCAACACCTTTGGAAACTTCAGCAGCGACATAATCGAAATGTGGTGTAGAACCTCTTATAACAGCACCAAGAGCAATCACAGCATCAAATTCACCTTTTTTTGCAAGTTTTTTACATAAAAGTGGAATCTCAAAAGCTCCCGGTGTTTTATATATTTTTATATCCTCTTCTTTTACATTATGTCTGACAAGGGCATCCACCGCTCCAGCCACAAGACTTTTAACAATAAAATCATTAAACCTTGAAGCAACAATAGCAAACCTTAACCCTTTACCTTCATATTTCCCTTCAAATGTATCAACTCTCATCATTCACCTCTTTTTTTAATATTTTTAATATTAAGTTTATGCCCCAATTTCTCCTCTTTGGTTTCAAGATATCGAATATTTTCAGGTCTAACATCACAGACTATAGGAACTCTTTCCACGATATCTATCCCATAACCAGCAAGAGCTTTAATCTTTCTTGGGTTATTTGTAAGTAGTTTCATCTTTTTCACATTTAGATATCTTAAAATTTGGGCTCCAAAACCGTAATCCCTAAGGTCATCTTTAAAACCAAGATGAATATTAGCTTCTACCGTATCAAGCCCTTGATCCTGTAATGCATAGGCTTTAATCTTATTAAGAATCCCAATACCTCTACCTTCCTGGAACATATACAATAAAACACCACGCCCATTATCATTGATCATCTTCAATGCACAATGAAGTTGTGACCTACAATCACATCTTAAAGATCCAAAAACATCCCCTGTGAGACATTGTGAATGAACCCTCACTAAAACAGGTTCATCTCCACCAATTTCACCTTTTATAATTGCTATAGCCTCTTGACCATCTACTTTATTTCTAAAACCTTTGATAATAAAATTACCAAAAATAGTTGGTAAATTTGCAACAGCAGATTCTTCAACTATGGTTTCATGTTTGAGTCGATATGCTATAAGATCAGCTATGGTAACGATCTTGATTCCGTGTTCTTTGGCAAAAATTTCGAGGTCAGGCATCCTTGCCATAGTTCCATCATCTTTCATTATTTCACATATCACCGCAGCAGGTGTCAAACCGGCAAGTCTACAAAGATCGACTGAACCCTCTGTTTGACCAGCTCTCACCAGAACACCACCATCCCTTGCCCTTAAAGGGAAAACATGACCAGGCTTTGCAAGGTCTGATGGCTTAGTTTTAGGATCTATAGCCACCTTTATCGTTCTTGCTCTATCATAAGCAGATATACCTGTGGTAACACCCTCTTTAGCCTCTATGGAAACTGTAAAAGCTGTCCCATATTTTGTCGAATTACTATTTTCCGATACCATCAGGTCCAAACCCAATTCATCGCACCTCTGGGCTGTTAAACTTAGACATATTAACCCTCTACCATACTTTGCCATAAAATTAATTGCTTCTGGAGTTACAAAATCAGCCGCAATGACAAGATCACCTTCATTCTCTCTATCCTCATCATCCACAAGAATGATCATCTTCCCATTTCTTAACTCTTCAATTGCTTCTTCAATACCAATTTTTACATCATCCATTCATACCCCTTCAAATATATCATTAATTTTATTTAATATATTACTGTCTTTAATATCTTTTTTCAATAGTGTTTCTAAATATCTTGCAATAATATCCACTTCAAGATTTACCTTATCCCCAGGCTTTTTATATTTTAACGAAGTCTCTTCAAATGTATGGGGAATAACAGCAACAGAGAATCTTGATGGTTCTTTATATGATACGGTAAGACTAATACCATCGATTGTAATCGATCCCTTTTCAGCAATATATCTGTCCACAGTTTCAAATCCACCTATATCAAGCTCTATACTATTACCCCTTTTAGTCAATTTTAGAATCTGACCGACAGTATCAACATGTCCAAGTACAAGATGACCTCCAAGTCTACTTTGTAAGGTTAATGCCCTTTCAAGATTGACTTTTCTATTGGAAATAAAACTACCAAGAGTTGTCCTATTGAGTGTTTCATAAGATATATCAGCTATAAATTGATCTTCAAGTAGTCGAGTCACTGTAAGGCATACACCATCAACCGCAATAGAATCTCCTATATTTGTACCAAATAAAACTTCGGAACATTGAATTGATATTTCTGCATTTTCTCCATACTTTCTAAGATATAGGACAGTCCCAACTTCTTCTATTATTCCTGTGAACATTTAAATTTACACCTATTCCTATACTTTTCAGTTAAATCTAATATGGATTTCTTATAATCTGTTAACTTATATATATTTAATGTATCATCTTCAAACCTTTTAGTATCCACCAATCTACAATGATAAGCATCACTAACCTTTTTAACATTCAATGAATCAAATATCGATATACCATCTCCACCTATAATCTTATTTGCAGTAAAGATATATATCTTATCCACTAACTGTTCCTTTAATAATGATGCAAAGACTTTACCACCACCCTCAACCAAAATATTTAAAATATTTACTTTTGCAAGTTTATCTAAAAGATCGTTAAGATCCACCATATTATCCTTTTTGTTACATATTATAACCCTTACACCATATTTAGACAACTGCTCTATCTTTTCTTCATCATTATGAGTGGTCGCCACCACCAGATATCTACCCATATCTTTAACGATATTAGAATTTACATCTATTTTAAGGTTAGAATCT
>JAINCL010000187.1:0-3587 GCA_036574145.1 Deferribacterales bacterium
CTGCAGGTTTTTTTAATGTGGATATATCGTAAGCTATACAACAGGCGCCGCACATATTGCAGTCTATCTTTTTACTGTCTGACATAATTTCTTAATACCCCAATACCTTCAACCTCTACCTCTATTGTATCTCCAACGTTCATTGGACCTACACCAGATGGTGTACCTGTTGCAATTACATCACCTGGAAGAAGAGTCATTATATTTGAGATAAAACTTATCAGTTGATAGACGTTGTGTATCATATCCTTTGTTGTTCCATTTTGCTTAATTTCTCCATTAAGCCTGCTGATCACTTTTACATTTAAAGGGTCAAGCTCTGTTTCGATAACAGGTCCTAAAGGAGCAAAGGTATCAAAAGATTTTGCACGGGTGAATTTATTCTCTTTTCTCTGGATATCTCTTGCTGTTACATCATTTACACATGTAAAACCGAGTATATATCCCTTTGCCTCTTCAGGTGTCACAGCTTTACATTTTTTGCCGATTACAACGCCCAGCTCAGCTTCAAAATGTACCTCCTTTGAAGCATTTGGGTATATGATATTATCTTCATGACCTATTATAGCGGTTGAGGGCTTCAAGAATATTAGAGGCTCTTCTGGGACTTCATTACCCAATTCTTTTGCATGTTCGGCATAATTTCTTCCGACGCAAACTACTTTTGATGGGAGTATTGGTGGGAGTAGTTTTACATCGGATAGTTTATATTCATTAGTGGTTATGGTAAATCCAGTGAAAAATGAACCGATAACCTCCTTTATACTATCCTTTTCCAGTACCCCCTTTCTTTCCTCTTTACCGATTGCAAATCTACAAAGCTTCATACCTTTCCTCCATTTTTTTTATTATTATAACATATTTTTTTTATTTTTAAAGGATGAATTTCCATGATGGTGGTTGTATTTTTAATATTTGAAAATGGGAGTTGCATGGTAGAATATTAATTGTTGCAATTTATTAAGTGCAGGGGCCAATCCTCTATTTTTATCATTTAAAATGGGTGGGAGTGATTTTTTTTATTTATAAGACACAAACATTATAAGGCTAAATCATTATATTGTATTAATTATTTAATGATTTATTAAATATAGGTTGATATAATCGATGAGTTATAGTAGATTTTCATAAAAAGGCTGGGAGTTTTGTTGTTTATGCCAGAAAATTTAATTTTTTCCATATTAATTATCATTAGTTTTGCTGTTGTTGTTACAAGTATTCTTACTAAGTTCAAAGTTCATCCTATAATCGGTTTCATCGTTACAGGTGCTATTATAGGTCCCAACGGTTTGAAGCTAATTACAGACCCACATAAGATTGAATCTATTTCTGAAATAGGGGTAATGTTACTGCTTTTTACTCTTGGACTTGAATTTTCCATTAGTAAATTGATTCGTTTGAAAAAATATGTATTTACCGGTGGTGGGCTTCAGGTTTTGATAACATTTTTTATATTTTCAGTTTTCGGTTTTTATCTATTTGGTGATTATAGAAATGCCATAATATTAGGATTATTGACAGCTTTAAGTAGTACCGCAATAGTCCTGAAACTCCTTGTTGATAATCGGCTAGTGGATGCTCCTATTGGAAAAGGTGGGCTGGGGATACTTCTATTTCAAGATATCATGGTTGTTCCAATAATGATCATGGTTCCTTTAATGGCTGATAATAATATCGATATTTTTAATATATTTATTAAGATATTAAAATCTTTTGGGCTCGGTTTGCTGGTATTTTTTATAGCCAAATATCTAACAAATTATCTATTATCTAAAATAGTTAAATTAAGAGTTCGGGAGCTTTTTATATTGACAATAATTGTTATAAGTCTTGGTACAGGATATATCACTGGTTCGATGGGTATATCAGTCTCACTTGGAGCATTTCTGGCTGGGGTCGTTCTGGCTGATTCTGTCTATACGCATCAGATAATAGCATATATTCAGCCATTTAAGGATAGTTTTCTTGCTTTATTTTTTATATCGATAGGGCTGTTGGCTGATGTTGGCTATATATTGACGAATATAGCAGATATTTTAATATTCCTATTCTCCTTACTTTTAATTAAGGGTGGGATCATATTTGTTGTTACATATTTTTTGATTAACAGTTTTAATGTCTCTTTTAGAATTGCATTATCATTATTTCAGATCGGAGAATTTTCTTTTGTAGTGGCAGCGCTTTCCAAAAATTATCAGATTATAGATGATAATTTTTATCAGTTATTTCTTGCTGTTTCTATTTTTTCAATGGTTTTCACCCCCTATTTCTTTAAATATGCCAATAAGGTTTATAATTTATTATTTTCTAAGTTTGATAAAACGAGAGATGGACAATCTAATGTTATTACCAATAATGAATTGTCAGATCATGTCATTATTGTGGGTTATGGTATAAATGGTAGAAATCTCAGTCATGTTCTGAAAGAAACGGATATAAAATATATTATATCTGAAATGAATATAGATACAGTAAAAGAATTCAAAGCTAAAGGGGAGCCTATCATATTTGGTGACGCTACAAAAGAGGAGATTTTGCATCAGTTGAATCTGGAAACAGCTAAGATAATGGTAATAGCCATTTCAGATCCTGATGCTACCAAACGGATTGTAAAATTGGCAAGATCCATTAAAGAGGATATTCATATAATAGTAAGAACGAGATATGTGGCTGAAGTGGATATGTTTAAACGTTTGGGGGCTGACGAGATAATTCCTGAGGAGTTTGAGACCTCTATAGAAATATTTTCGAGGGTGCTATATAGGTATAATATACCTGTGAATGTTATCAATAAGTTAGTTAGAAGTATCAGAGAAAATAATTATGAAGCCCTCAGAATGCTTGATCTTAAACCTAAAAAACTTAATGTTGGATTGATTGATGATATCTCTATAGATGTAGTTCCGTATGAGGTTATGGAAGATAGTAATTTAAATGGTCAAAAGATTCTTGATATAGATTTAAGACGTAATACTGGAGCAAGTATTATTGCACTACGAAGAGGTGATATGGTGATACAGTCACCCACTGCTGAAGATCAGGTATTTGTAGGTGATATAATCTATATAACAGGTACTAAAGAGGTTGTTGAAAAAGCTATAGTCTATCTAGATAACTTTGAAGTAGAAGCTATAGCTTGATGGGACAACAGCGGCAATATCATCACCTATGTAATCTAATATCTCTTCAGGAGTATTTAGCTTTATAAATCCCATTCTTTCGGTATCCTCTTTTGAAAAGTTTGAATAGAGATAGCAACGATAGTTTTCGGTAATTCTTTTCAGGTTATAGGCTGTTTGTCTATTAATCTGGTAATCTGTTAAAAGTGTTTCAAACATTTCAGTGGAAGTTTTAATTTCAAAAAAATCTTCGAAATATTTATTGCCGTATCCATCGATGCATTCAGCAAAAAAGAAGATATTCCCACCCTCTTCAACTATCGGAGTTATTCTATCTATCGATTTCTGAGCTTGTACCATATTTATATCTTTTGGAAAACCACCAGCAGATACTACCACATTTTTATATTTTTTATTTACAGTTATAGTGGTTTTTTCCATTAGACGGTTACAAGCTTCTATGTGTGA
>JAINCL010000026.1:0-8188 GCA_036574145.1 Deferribacterales bacterium
TAATCATTTGGATCTGTTACTATTGCAACATATTTGAAATTCTTAGCAGCACTTCTTACCATGGAAGGACCACCAATATCTATATTTTCTATGGCATCTTCCATAGTTACACCATCTCTGGCAATAGTTTCTTCAAAAGGGTATAGGTTTACCACTACAAGATCTATATCTTTAAGACCATACTGTTCCATAGTCTGTCTATGTTTTTCATTTTCTCTGATATTTAAAATCCCTGCATGCACTTTTGGATGAAGGGTTTTTACCCTACCATCAAGCATTTCAGGAAAGCCTGTAAACTCTGACACCTCTATTACATTTATACCATTATTTTTCAATAAATTATATGTACCACCAGTGGATAAAATCTCTACACCTTTATTGGATAAAAACCTTGCAAAATCTGTAATACCATCTTTTTTAGAAACACTTATTAATGCCCTTTTAGGTAAAATATTCATAAAAGCCTCCATCTATCGATTTATATCTTTTCTATTTGATAATATCACAATGTCCAACAATAGTAACCCAACACCTATCGATATAGATGTATCTGCCACATTAAAGGCAGGCCAATGATAACTTTTTATATAAAAATCTAAAAAATCTATAACTTTACCCAACCAGATTCTGTCTATTAGATTTCCAATCGCTCCGGATAGTATAAAAATATAGGCTAATCTTCTAATCTTATGATTCCATTCCTTCTTTAAAAGATATATAACAAGTGATATTGCTATTATTGTTACTACCACAAAGAATAGGACCCTAATCTTTTCATTTAAATTGGCAAGAAAGCCAAACGCTGCGCCGGGATTTAATACATAAGTTATATTGAAAAAACCATCTATTACAGGTATAGACTCGTATAGTTCAAGCTTATTGTAAATAACATACTTAGTATACTGATCCAGCCCTATTATGGCAAAAAATATTATTAATAATAGACGCACAAAAATTAACCTCTTTTAAATATTTTCTACACACCTCTTACATAAAGTAGGATGATCCTTATTTTCACCAACAGTATCCGATTTTACCCAACACCTTTCACATTTTGGGTTTTGTGAAGCTATTATTCTTACTTTTATATCTCCATCTTCAGAGCTGTAACATCCTTCACCGGCATTATTTATATCATCTATAATCACTTCAGAGACTATAAAAAGCTTCTCTATCCCCTCATCAAGCTGACAAATACTCATATCACTTTCTTTTAAGAAAAGCTCCACTTTTGCATCCAATGGGTGCCCTATAAGTTTTTCACCTCTTGCAATCTCCAGAGCTTTATTAACCTCTTTCTTGATATCAATCAATCTTTCGAATTTATTTACTAGTTTTTCATCACCTTTTCTTACATCAGGAAATAACTCCATGAATACAGATTCAGACTTATCTTTAAAAGATGGTAAATATTCCCATATCTCATCAGCAGTAAAACTTAAAATAGGAGACATAACTATCGTCATTTCTCTTATTAAATTAAACATAGCGGTCTGGGCAGATCTTCTTTTAAAAGAATCTGCTTTATATGAATAAACCCTATCCTTAATGATGTCTAAATAGAAAGAAGAAAGATCATTTATACAGAAATTCAAAAAGCTATGATAAAAAATATGAAATTGATACTCATCATAAGCTCTATAAATTCTACTTTTCACCTCTTCCCACCTTGATAAGATAAATTTATCCAACTCCATCATATCATTATAAGTCACAGCATCTTTATCATAATCAAAATCGTATATATTACCCAATAGATACCTTGCAGTATTTCTTATTTTTCTATAGGATTCCACAAGTCTTTTTATTATATCCTCAGATATTCTAACATCTTCTGTATAATCTTCAGCCGCAACCCATAATCTCAAAACTTCAGCTCCATATTTTTCAATAATATCCTGAGGACGTACCACATTACCAAGAGACTTAGACATCTTACGACCCTTACCGTCAACAACAAAACCATGGGTTAAAACCTCTCTATAAGGAGCCTTCTTCCTTGTACCAACAGATTCCAATAATGAGCTATGGAACCATCCCCTGTGTTGATCACTCCCTTCGAGATACATATCAGCAGCAGGTTTTAGTTCATCACGAACCTCACATACTGCAGCATGACTGACTCCAGAATCGAACCACACATCAAGAATATCTGTCTCTTTTTTTATCGACAAAGAACCGCACTTAGGACATTTGTAACCCTTTCCAAGAAAGTAATCCACATCGTTGTCAAACCAGGCATCTGCACCATGCTCCATAAAAGCTGACAATACTTTTTCCTGTATCTCTTTATTGATGATAATTTCCCCACACTCACCACAAGAAAATACTGCAATAGGTACACCCCAGCTTCTTTGTCTTGATATACACCAATCAGGTCTGTTTTCAATCATAGCTGTAATTCTATTTTCTCCCCAAGCCGGTGTCCATCTTACTTTTTTAATCTCTTCAAGGGCTAGTTTCCTCAAGTCGTTTGTTTCCATCGAAATAAACCATTGTGGTGTAGCTCTATAAATTACAGGCTTCTTACATCTCCAACAATGTGGATAAGAGTGGTCAATATTACCAGACAATATAAGTGTTCCATTAGATTGCATATAATCTATAATCTCTTTATTTGCTTTAACAACATTTAAACCAGCAAAAATCTCAACATCTTTTTTGAACTTTCCATAATCATCTACAGGGTTATATATCTCTAAATTATATTTAAGTCCCACCTCATAGTCCTCTTGACCATGTCCAGGCGCAGTATGTACAATACCTGTACCTTGATCAAGGGTAACATGTTCCCCTAAAACCATGATAGAATCTCTTTCATAAAAAGGGTGTTTACAAACCCCTCTATCAAAATCTGACCCAATAAATTGAGCAACCTCTTCATACTCAGTAACCTTAAAAATCTCCATTAACTTCCCATATAGTTCTGTTGCCAATATTAAAAATTCACCATTTTTTATGTTTGGGTTTTCGGAATTCTTTATTTTTATAACGGAATATTTGAAATCTGGATGAAAAGCCACACCCAAGTTAGCAGGCAATGTCCATGGAGTAGTAGTCCATATTACAACATACAGATCACCATCTATACCTAATTTTGTTTTAGTAAGATCTCTAACTGGAAATTTAACATATATCGAATAAGATGTATGATCTTCATATTCCACTTCAGCTTCAGCAAGAGCAGTTACACAATCGATACACCAATATACAGGTTTTGACCCTTTATAAATACCACCATTATTAAAAAATTTATACAACTCTTTAAGGGTGATAGCCTCATACTCATAATCCATGGTTATATAAGGATTATCCCAATCCCCCATAACACCAAGCCTTTTGAACTCATCCCTTTGGATATCAATATATTTTTCAGCATATTCTCTACACATTTTTCTAATTTCAGATTTTGGGATTTCGTATTTTTTATCACCAAGCTGCTTATCAACCTGATGCTCAATAGGAAGTCCATGACAATCCCAACCAGGCACATACGGAGAATAATAACCTTTGGCAGACTTAATTTTAACGATAAAATCTTTCAAAATCTTGTTTAACGCATGCCCAATATGGATATTTCCATTAGCATAAGGAGGACCATCATGAAGTACATATTTTCTATTAGGATCTCTTTTAGCCAAGATCTTCTTATATAATTTATTTTCATACCATTTTGCAATTCTCTTAGGCTCTTGTTCATTTAGGTTCGCCTTCATAGGATAATCTGTTTTTGGTAAATTTAAAGTACTTTTATAATCCATCTCATAACTCCTCATAAAATATGTATAGCTTTAAATAGTATCATTATTGGAATGATTTATCAAGTTTTTTTTACTCTATTATTGACTTAATCTCCATAAAAATTTATAATGAACAAAACTTGTTAAGGCATATCTTTATGAAATAATATAGTTATCCATAATTGGAGGTATTTATGAGTTTTCCCATTCACAGAGGTAGAAGGTTAAGAAGAAATGAAACGATAAGAAGTATGGTACGTGAAACAAAATTAACTCTAGACGATCTTATTTATCCTTTATTTGTTGTAGAAGGTAGAGGAATAAAAAAAGAGGTAGCCTCAATGCCTGGGGTATTTCAGATGAGCATAGATTATATTGTAAATGAAGTGATAGAGCTGGAAAAATTGGGTATTCCAGCAGTTATACTTTTTGGAATCCCATCCCATAAAGATGAATTAGGAAGTGAAGCTTACAATGAAAACGGTATAATACAGCAAGCAATAAAAGCAATCAAAGAAAATTCTAATATATATGTTATTACCGATGTTTGCATGTGTGAATATACAAATCATGGTCATTGTGGGATAATCAAAGATGGTGATGTAGATAACGATACTACTCTAAAATACCTTGCCATGGAAGCTCTATCCCATGCAAAAGCTGGAGCAGATATGGTAGCTCCCAGCGATATGATGGATGGCAGAATATCAAAAATTAGAGAAACTCTCGATAACAATGGCTTTATCAACATACCGATAATGAGTTATGCAGTAAAATATGCTTCTTCATACTATGGGCCATTTAGAGATGCTGCAGAATCAACACCTCAATTTGGCGATCGTAGAAGCTATCAGATGGATCCAGCAAATCGACTTGAAGCAATAAGGGAAGCAGCTTATGATATCGAAGAGGGTGCTGATATTATAATGGTAAAGCCTGCATTACCATATTTAGACGTTATTAGAGACATCAGAAATAACTATAATCTCCCTGTGGCAGCTTATAATGTAAGTGGAGAATATTCCATGATTATGGCAGCGATTAAAAATGGTTGGCTAGATAAAGACAGAGTAATAATGGAAACACTTACTTCTATTAAAAGGGCTGGAGCTGATATCATTCTTACATACTTTGCCAAAGAATTTGCGAGGATTATAGGATAATGCTAACCCAAAACTATACTTTTTTATATATCAATAATACACTAAAACCTGTCTGCCTACCAATAAAACAGGAAAAGCTAATTGCCATTGATGAGCAATATCAATTGGCTGAAAAAAATATAATCTCATTTTTAGAAAACTCAATATATCTCAATATGCTTCTATGGGGTGAAAGGGGATGCGGCAAATCTTCATTGATCAAACAACTGATAATTAAATATGGAGAAAAAGGTCTGCGGGTTGTCCAATTTGTTGAACCAAATTTAAATGAACTTCATGACTTATACTGCAAATTATATGTAGAGAGATATAAATTTATCCTGTTATTCGACGATATCTCTTTCGATTCCGATGATGAAAAATATAGGAGATTTAAATCTATATTGGAAGGTGGTATATTTGATCAACCAGAAAATATAATGTTTGTAGCAACATCCAACAGACGACATCTGATTCAGGAAAGAGCAATAGATACCAATGATATATACAATAGAGACGATATCAATGAATCTGTATCTTTATACTCAAGGTTTGGCCTTGTAATAGGTTTTTACCCCATTTCTAAAGATGATTACCTACAAATAACGCATCATTACCTTTTAAAATATAATCTACCAATTTACGAAGGATGGGAAAAAGATGCAGAAAACTTTGCAATAAACAGAGGCGGAAGGTCTGGAAGAGTGGCAAAACAGTTTGCTCTTTTTAAAAAAATTTATGGTTAGCAATATCGGTTAAAGATTTTTCAATAGAGTATTAAGCCATATTATACTTGAAAGTTTTGCATCATTATAATGTGTATCTGAGATGTTCATCTCTACTAGCTTATTAAGAAATTCATCATACATATCTCTTTCATCATATTCAATAAGTGTCAACAGATCCCCTAAATACCCTTTTCTATAAAGCAAAGCATCATTTATAACCTGTTCAAGATTTAACTCTTTTAAAATATCCTCCATGGGTGTCCCATATATTACATCTGCCAAGGACAAGATCCCAGCAAGAAAACCTATTTCTATAAGTTTATTATCTTTTGTTGTATTTGATAATATATACTCTATAATTTTACCCCTGATAATGGCTGTTTGAAACAAAGGGGAGGTATTGGGAGTTTCACCTTCCGCATAACTAAGGAGCAAAAGCCATTGTTGTAATTTTATAAGACCTATTAAGTTAATAGCATGTACTATAGAATTTATCTTTGTTCGGAAATAAAAAGAAGCAGAATTTATAAATTTAATCAAACTTAAAGTAAGATTTGGATCCAATTCAAAATATTTTGCAATCGTCTGAGTTGGTGCATTTTTATTTATCTCATTTATTATCTTAAATATTATCGTTCTATTTGAGCTATGCCCCTTCTTAATCAAAATAGTAGGCTTAGCGAAATAATAGCCCTGGAATAATTCATACCCAAGATCCCTTGTGAATATATATTCGTCATAAGTCTCAACTTTTTCAGCCAAAAGCTTTATATTAAACTGTTTTAATGTTCTTGTCTTTTTTATCAAGTCATATTTTGTATTTCCTCTGATATCAACCTTGATAATATTCACCATACCAAACAATGGTTTAAAAATTTTCATATATTCATCTGTAAAAACAAGATCATCTAACGCAAAAATATAACCTTTTAATCTAAGCTGATTAATCCTTTTTAACAACTCATTTGTAATTCTACATGTTTCAAGTATTTCAAACACGAATCTTTTTTTATCCAAAATCTCTATAAATTCACTAAAGATAAACTCTTCGTTTACATTAATAAACCCCATTACATTATTAAGTATATTATCTATACCAAACTTATCTATAGCATTAATAATTGTCTTAGAGATAGCATATTTTGCATCCTGAAAATTAGCCGAATTTGCATTACTATCCCTAAACAATAATTCATAAGCATATAAAGAGTTTTTCTTATCCATTATCGGCTGCCTGCCGATATAAAAATTTTCCAACATAACCTCCTTTTTTAAAATAATAATGAAAAATTAAGAAAAAACAAGCTTTTTATATCTATTTTAAAATAAACAAAAACTTACCCCACCAGCTTTGATCTATATTAAAAATTACAACTTCATAAAAGTTTTTATATGCTCAAGAATCTCTTCAGGTTCTTCCATAATTTTGATATAATCCAGATCGGTATCCTTAATAAAATTATTTCTAAGCATCTCATCCTTTATCCAGTTTATCAAACCACCCCAATATTTACCATCCACTAATATTAAAGGGAAAGGGAGTATCTTTTTAGTCTGAATAAGGGTAAGTGCTTCGAAAAATTCATCCATAGTACCAAATCCACCCGGAAAAATCACAAAAGCTCTCGCATACTTGACAAGCATCACCTTCCTAACAAAAAAGTAGTTAAAAGTAATTGTTTTCTTAGCGTAAGGATTAGGTTTCTGTTCAAATGGTAATTCAATATTCAACCCGACAGACTGTCCTCCAGCTTCAGCAGCTCCCCTATTGGCTGCCTCCATAATACCAGGTCCACCACCTGTGAGAACTGTAATACCATTTTTAGCCAAAAGGTTTCCCAACTCTCTTGCTTTTTTATAATCAGGATGGTCCTCTTTAATCCTTGCAGAGCCAAAAATACTAACAGCTGGCTCAACCTTTGAAAGGTTTTCGAAACCCTCAACAAATTCAGAAAGTATTTTAAAAACTCTCCAGGTATCACCAACTTTAATATCATCAATAATATACTGTTCTTTTATGAAACTATTTCTACCGTTATCCTGCATATCTTCCTCAATAAAGTAATAATAAATTTTAAAATATTTTTAAAACCTATTTTTTATCCTTATAACCAAATTTAAATGAAAGCTGTTTGGCATAATTTTTTAGTAATGGAGCAACCTCTTTAATTAATTTCTCCTCTGGCATCCTCATTATTGGGGCTGAAATACTCAACCCAGCTATAACCTTTCTCATAAAATTAAACACAGGGACAGCAACACAAACAACCCCTTCCTCAAACTCTTCAATATCAAGGGCAAAACCTCTTTCTCTCACCAACTCCAGTTCTTTTTTTAAATCATCAAGATTATCAATAGTCTTAGGAGTTAGTTTGACAAATTTATCTTTAAACTTTTTCTCCAAAGAGATATCTTCCATAAAAGCAAGCTGAGCTTTACCAGTTGCAGTAGCATAGGCTGGACCAACGTTACCAATCCTTGGACTAACCCTGACAGATTTATAAGTTTCAACAACATTTAAATAAACAACATTTTCACCTCTTAAAACGCTAATATAAACAGATTCATTTATCTTATC
>JAINCL010000188.1:0-3301 GCA_036574145.1 Deferribacterales bacterium
GTTGGTATCGGAAGAATGTAAGGCCACAGGTGTAGTGGGTTTTATAAGAGTAGAATAGTTTATAAACCTGTTGGAATTGCTTTGCAGTCTATAAGTGTGGAGTACATTTCACCAGATGAGTTTGAAAGTATGCGATTATGTGATTTAAATGATCTTACCCAAGAAGAGGCAGGGGTAAAAATGGGTGTTTCGAGAGGAACTATTCAGAGATTACTTTATAGTGGAAGAAAAAAGCTCATAAGAGCATTGATGGAAAATAGAGGAATAATTATATCAGAGAATGATAAAAAGGAGGAAGTTTATGAAAGTATGTTTTCCAGTGAATCATGATAGGGGCCTTGAAGGTCCTATTTATGCACATTTTGGTTCTGCTCCAAAATTTTTAATGGTTGATACTGAGTCTAAAGAGGTAAAAATTATTGATAACTCCAATGCTCATCATCAACATGGCTCTTGTAATCCTGCTTTAGCTTTGGCTGGTTATGACATTGATGCTGTAATTGTGGGTGGTATAGGTGCTGGTGCATTGAGTAGATTAAATAGTCTTGGTTTAAATGTTTATGAGGCTGTAAAGGGGTCAGTGAGTTCAAACCTTGAAAAATTTTTAGCAGGGGAGTTGAAGGAGATGTCAGTATCTTCCTGCCACGATCATGACCATCATCATGAACATGAACACGGTACCCATGGACATGAACACAGATTTAGTTCAGGTAGAGGGATGGGGCTTGGCAGAGGTATAAGATTTCATAGGGATAAAAATAAGTAAGTTAAAAAGATAATTAATGTTGAAATTTTTATTACGGTAGTTATAATAATTGTAGCTATAATAAAATAAATAAAAAGGAGAGATTATGGCTACAGTTAAATTAAAAGGTAATGATGTAAAGCTTACGGGTGAAGAGTTAAATATTGGTGATTTTGCACCAGAGGTTAATGTGGTTTTGTCAGACCTTTCTGAGAAGGTTGTGGGTGGTAAAAAGGATAAAGTGCAGCTTTTGATAGCGGTGCCATCCCTTGATACCCCTGTTTGTGCCACTGAGGCAAGGAGATTTAATGAAGAGGTTGCAAAACTTACAGATGTGGATACCACAATAATTTCAATGGATCTACCTTTTGCGGCAAAAAGATTTTGTACCACTGAAGGTGTTAATATTGCTGTAGGTTCAGATTTTAGAAATAAGAGGTTTGGGATATCTTATGGTATTTTAATCGATGAGGGACCACTTTGCGGTTTACTGGCAAGGGCTATTTTTGTAGTTGGTAAAGATGGTAAGATAGCATATAAACAGCTTGTGCCAGAAATAACTACTGAACCAAACTACCAAGAGGTTTTGGATTTTCTTAAAAAATAGTTAGTAAATAACTTCTTTTAGATATAGTCCGTGTGGGGGAGCCGTTGGTCCCCCATTTTTTCTATCTTTACTTGCTATAATTTCATCAATAATTTCTGGGTTATAATCTTTTCTCAAAACAAAAAATGCTGTTCCAACTATATTTCTTACCATATTATGTAGAAAACCGTTGGCATTTATCTCTATCTCAATGATATTGTTTGATTTATTTAAATTTATAAAATATATTGTTCTGACTGAATTCTCTTTAATGCTTCTCATGGTGCACATTGCACTAAAATCTTTTTCCCCGATAAATCGATTTAAAATTATATCTAATTTCTCACAGTTTATAGGATTTCTTACCCACCAGACTCTATTTCTTAGTAGAGCAGATGGGGTATCTGAATTGAGAATTTTGTAGAGATAAGTTTTGCTTTTTGCTGAAAATTGAGCATGAAAATCTATATCAACATCTTCTACGTTTTTTATAACAATACTTCTTGGCAATAGAGAGTTTAAACCCAACTTTAAAGAATCGGATGGTATATTTTTGATGGCTTTAAAATTAAAAACCTGACCAAGGGCATGAACTCCAGCATCTGTTCTTCCTGATCCGTATATAACGATCCTTTTTTTATAGATCTGTAACAGTGCTTTTTCGATTTCACTCTGAACTGTTACGAGATCTTTTTGATATTGCCATCCATGAAATTCTGTTCCATCGTATTCAACTATACATTTTTTATTATAAATAACAGGTTCCAATGGCAGCTCCAGCTAGCAATATTGTAATTAATACCTCTTTTAATTTAGGTTTTTGACAAGCTAACATTTTATCAATTTTTCTATCGGAAATATCTTTATAGGGTAAATGGGTGAGATTTTCATAAAAAAGTGAATTTATTGGGGATATAATATTTAAATAATTTAAAAAGTTTTTTTTACTGGAAAAGTGTTCTACAAAAAGATTCTTTGTAGATGAAAGGATTAAAGGGGTTATATTCATTACATTGTATTGTATGGTAAAGAGATCCTTTTTGGGGATGAAGAGAGAAAAAGGTGATAGTAAAAGGTTTGAAACTTTAACTAATGAGAGTTTTGGCGTGGCGATTATGAATATATATGAATAGATGAAGATTAAAGAGATTATGAGTATTTTGATTAAAGATTCTTCAAGTATATACTTTATATTACTATCTTTCATAAACAGGAATAGATTGTAGATGAATACTAAAAGTAGAATAAAGGATATGTTTTTAAAACCTTTTAAAAGTTCTGCTAATCTTATGTTAGAGATATAAATTATATAACATATTAAAAGAAGATGAAAAACAGATTGATAAATGTTTATTGATCTGGTTAAGGTTATAAAAAAAATGATTAATAACAAAAATCTTAAAAAGGGGTTGTTAACCCCTAATTTATTGTTGATTTTGATTAGGTTTGTTTTCCTTGTTTTCAGCATCTTTTTTTGGTGTTATATCTATTGCATCTTCATCTTTTGCGGCGCTTTTAAAATTTCTAATGGCTTTTCCCATACTTTCACCTATCTGTGGAAGCTTCCCAGCACCAAAAATCACTAATACCACTATCAATATTAAAATAATTTCCTGAGTTCCTAAACCAAACATTGTCTTTACCTCCTTTAAAGCTTTTAATATAGCATATACGTTAGGTTATAAAAGTCAAGATATTTCTTTTTGTTGGTTGAGAGATGAATTAGTTTGAGTAGTTAAGTGGTCGAGTGAGGATCGTTAAAAATAAAAAATCTCTAAAGTTTTACATTTAAATGACGATTGGGTAATTAGCTAACAGGGAGGTTAGTTATGGATGCTCTTAGAATAGGTGGAATAGTATCAGGGATGGATACTAACTCGATTGTGGAGAAGCTTGTATCACAAGCTAAAATTCCACTTCAGTTATTACAAAATAAATATGACATTAAATCTCTTGAAAAGTCTATCTAT
>JAINCL010000189.1:0-8261 GCA_036574145.1 Deferribacterales bacterium
TTTTTATCTGAGAAGTTGAAAAAATCTATCATGTTATAACTTGTTCCAGCACCTAAATCCATTACGATATAGCTATATTTTGTCCTTTTTAGGTGGTTAATAATTTTAAGCTTTTCAAAGTTATTTATATGTGCCATTCCCAAGATATCACTGGAACCACCGATAAAGTCAACATTTGCTGGGGATTTGAGTATTACATCTTCAATTTTGAAATTTTCTTTTAGAAAATTATATATCCCTCGTCCTTGAGCTTTAAGTCCCAAGAAGCTATGTAGATTGGCACCACCGAGATCGCCATCAACCAGCAGTGTATCTCCATTTAACTGATTCATTGAGATTGCAAGGTTAGCAGCAAAAAAACTTTTTCCTACACCACCTTTACCACTTGCTATCGAAATAATAATACCCATCAATAACCTCTATATTCTAAAAGTAGATATTTTGTTATAAAATAAGTCGGTATGGCTAACACTAAACCGGTAACATGGCAACCAACAAATAGAGGCCATAGTATAGATTTTGTAAGCATCATAAGTTCATTAAAACTGTGTACTCTCCAGTTAATATCTTTTGTATTACTATCGACCAAAATAGTTCGAACTTTATATAAAAAAGCATAAATGGGTGGTACGGTAATCGGATTTGTTATATAAGCACCCACCATAAGAGGGTATACGGTAAGCCTTAATAATATACTTGTCCCGGCAGCAATTAAGGTATGAAATCCAAGATATGGGCTAAATCCTATTAAGACCCCCAATGAACTACTCAGAGCAATTTTATTGGCGGAAGCATTGAGGTTTAAAATATATTTTAAGGCTTCCCTGATTCTGTTTATCATAAATCTTCAATTGCTACCTTTAAAACTTCCTCAAACTTTTCAACAGGTACTATATTAAAATAGTTTTTTAGCCCTTTAGGTAATTTTATGAGGTCGTTTTCGTTTTTCTTAGGTATTACCACAGTTTTTATATTAAGTCTTTTTGCAGCGAGTAGTTTCTCCTTTAAACCTCCTATCGGTAATACTTTGCCTGTAATGGTTATCTCTCCTGTCATTGCTACATCTTTTTTTACCTTTTTACCTGAAAATACAGAAAAAATAGCTGTAGCCATGGTTATACCTGCAGAAGGTCCATCCTTTGGTATTGCACCTGCAGGTACATGAAGGTGTATATCATTTTCATCAAAGATGGTTGGTTCTATTGAATAGTTCTCAGCTATAGATCTGACATAGGTTAGGGCTGCCCTTGCAGATTCTTTCATCACATCCCCCAATTGACCTGTCAACAGAAGATTACCTTTCCCTTTAAATTTCGCACATTCTATAAAAAGCACATCTCCACCAAATGGTGTCCATGCTAAGCCTGTTACGATACCCACCTCGTTTGTTTTTAATTCATCTTCCTGAAAAAATTTCTCAGGTCCAAGAAATTTTATAACCTGTTTTTTAGAGATATTGAATTTTTTATCTTCACCTGTCGCAACTTTTCGAGCTACTTTTCTACATATTGTTCCTATAAAACGTTCAAGATTTCTCAAGCCAGATTCTCTTGTATAGCTCTGGATGATAAATGACAAAATTGAATCGCTGATATAGATCTGTTCTTTTTTTAAACCATTTTCATTTATCTGTCTCGGAAATAAGTATTTTTTGGCTATCTGAATCTTCTCCTCTTCTGTATATCCAGGGATATGTATAATTTCCATTCTATCTTTCAATGCTGGTGGTATGGGATCAAGGTAGTTTGCTGTGGTTATGAACATTACCTTAGAAAGATCATAAGGAACACCTAAATAATGATCTACAAATGAATTATTCTGTTCTGGGTCTAAGACCTCAAGAAGTGCTGAGGATGGATCCCCCCTAAAATCTGAACCTAATTTGTCTATTTCATCTAACATAAAGACAGGGTTACTGCTACCGGCATTTCTTAAACCTTGAATAATTTTACCAGGTAATGCTCCAATATATGTTCTTCTATGACCTCTAATTTCTGCTTCATCCCTTAATCCACCCAAAGATATCCTTACAAATTTTCTACCCATCGCCCTTGCTATTGATCTACCTAGGGAGGTTTTACCTACTCCGGGGGGTCCTACAAAGCAGATGATCGGGCTTTTCATTTTGGAATTTAATTTTCTAACTGCCAAAAAGTCAAGAATCCTATCTTTCACCTCTTCAAGTCCGTAATGATCCTCTTCCAATACTGTTTTGGCATTGTTTAAATCAAGATTATCTTTGGTGAATTTCCCCCACGGTAACTCCACCATCCATTCAAGGTATGTCCTTATAACGGTCGCCTCAGCTGAATCTGAATGCATCCTTGATAATCTTTTGAGCTGTTTGAATGCTTCCTCTTTAACCTCTTTGGGCATCTTCAGCTTGTTTAGTTTCTTTTCAAACTCTTCCACCTCTTTGGATAGGTCATCTTCATCACCCAATTCTCTTTGTATCGCTTTTAATTGCTCTTTGAGGAAATATTCCCTCTGACTTTTATCAATCTCACCTTTCGCATCGTTTAAGATCTTCTGTTGAACCTCAAGGATTGAAATCTCCCTTGTGAGGAAACGACTTACTTTATTAAGTCGTTCTACTGGATCCTGTTCTTCAAGAACTTCCTGAGCTTCGGATATCTTTAGTCCAAGATTTGCTACTATAATATCGGCAAGTTTTCCGGGAACATTTATTGTTTCAATTACAGCAAGTAGGTCAGGGAGCATCGGCTTCCCTAAATTTACAGCTTTAGCCAGTTGATCTTTTACATATCTGATCAATGCTTCTACTTTCAAATCTGTAGATGGTGTTTCCTCTTCATCAATAGCATTTACTTTCACCTTATAGTACGGTTCATTCTGTGTATATTCCTCTAACACCCCTCTTTTTATCCCTTGAACAAGGATTTTAACTCTTCCATCGGGAAGTTTAAGCATCCTTAATATCATAGCGATTACACCGGTGTTATAAATATCATCTTTTGTGGGATCTTCTTGAAGAGGGTCTTTTTGTGATGCTAAAAATATCATCCTTTTGGAATTTAATGCATCATCCACAGCACTAATACTTGATTCCCTTCCTACAAATAATGGTATTACCATATATGGGAAAACTACTATATCTCTAACAGGTAATAATGGTAAGACATCTGGTATGTTTAATTCATTTTCAATTGGCTGTTCCACCTTTTCCTCCATTTAATGTAATAGTCACAAACTCTTTTGGCATCCTTTTAAATTCTATTTTAAAAACTCCATTTTCAAATTTTGCTTCTATGGTTTTAGAATCTATCTTTACAGGTAACTTAATTACCCTTCTAAAGGGGTTTGACATCCTCTCTACCCTCAGATAATTGTACTTTGCAGCTTTTTCAGGTCTTACAATACCTTCAATAACAAGTAGGTCTTCGTACAAAAATATTTTTACATTCTCCTGTTTTACACCAGCAAGCTCAATCCAAACAATTACTGAATCTGACCTAAGGCTTATATCCACAGGTGGAAAATGTCCGTGATCGAAAAATTCTTTTATTACCTTTGTGAGTAGATTATCAGGGTCATCTGTTATTCCATGTATAAGAATTATTTTATCAAAAGAAGATAGATCGCTCATAACTCCCTCATATAATGGGTATATTGTTTTATAATATTTTTGAATCCATCTCTTAAATCTGACCTATGTAATGCAAAATGTACCGTTGCCTGTAGATACCCAAGTTTGTTTCCACAATCAAACCTCACCCCTTCGTACATATAACCGTAGCTACCACTTTTTTCTGTAACTGTTCTTATGGCATCTGTCAATTGTATTTCACCTGTAGTTGTTCCACAATCTCTTATCGCCTCCAGCACTTCATATGTTAATACATATCTCCCGATAATTGCAAGATTAGATGGTGGATTATTTTTCGGTTTTTCCACCATCGATTTTAAAAGGTAGGTTTTTTCATCTAGCCTGTCTTTTATATCCACTATACCGTATTTGTAAGTTTCAGATTCTGGCACCTCTTGTATGGCTAATACAGGTGCTTTAACCTCTTCAAACTTTTTTATTAACTGAGATGTAACTGATTCTTTATAGTAGACTATATCATCAGGAAGGATTACCACAAAGGGATCTTTCCCCAACACATCTCTTGCACAATAAATTGCATGCCCTAGACCTTTCTGTTCCTTCTGTCTGACAGTAATGAAATCGCACATCTCACTTATTTTAGTAAGGATTTCGTACTCTTTCTCTTTATTGGATTCTTTTAATGCCAATTCAAGTTCTATGGATTTATCGAAATGATCCTCTATGGCTCTTTTAAACCTTCCTGTGATAAAGATAATCTCCTCTATACCAGCCTCAACCGCTTCTTCCACAGCATACTGAATAAGAGGTTTGTCCACAAGGGTAATCATCTCTTTTGGAATCGCTTTAGTTGCTGGTAACATCCTTGTACCAAAACCTGCGACAGGGAATACCGCTTTTCTAATCTTCACCTTCAACCTCACATAAAATTAATATATTTTTATTCCTGCATAACCTACAACACTACTATAATCTCCACTTTTTTTCCCACTTGTGGTGTGTTCCACAAGAACAGCCTTCGTGAGATTTAATTTCTTAGCTAATAGTAACGCTATTGTGCAAGGAATAACACCACACATAGAAATATTGTAATCTTTGACAACATTATATAACCCTTCAGGGTCTAGCATTAATATTTCATTTATTGCAATCATATCTTTCTTTTGGGTTATATCTTCATTTTCAAAATGGTTGAAATCTGTGCTAACAAGTAATAGAATTTTTTCTATATTTTTGTATATGGTATTATATAATTTTTCTGCAACAATCTGACACTCAGAGAAGCTTAAGTGCATCAATGTAATGGGTACAACCTTCACTGAATTATTTAAAAATTTGAGCATCGGCATAAAGACTTCTAGGGAATGCTCTTTAATATGTGCCATATTATCTGTTGTAAGCCCATTAGAAATAACTGTTTTTATCAGATCTTCATCTATAATTATATCGCCAAATGGTGTCTCCCATTCACCTTCTGGGTAGATGGATACCTTTCTACCAAAACCGGTATGGTTAGGACCCAGAAGGATTACTGTTTCTGGGATATTTACTGAGGACAATGTTTTAAAAGCGGTTTCTCCAGAGTAGATATAACCTGCATGGGGGGCAATTACTATCTTTGCGTTATCTTTACTACTTGAAATATATTGATTAAAAAACTTTTTTAATTGTATAGCATTATCAGGGTAAAAATATCCACTAACTACAGCCTCTCTGTACATAAAAATCTCCCTAACTTCTCATACCATAGTTTACCAGGGTTAAATGATATATTAAAATAACTGTAGTCATTTATCAATATAAAGTTACTTTTAAGCTTTAATATAAAAGGATCTTCATTTCTAAATAATTTATAACGATCAATCAGTTTTAGATCTATGTTTTTTAAAAATGTCATATTTATAACCTTATTAATTATATCATAATTATCAGCTAACATTGTTAATTTACCTTCATTTATAAAAAATTCAACATTTTTATCTTCATACCTAACTATAATATAATCACTTCCAATATATTTTTCTATATTAAATGAGATATCAAAAGATGCCACTTCTTTATTAAAACTGATATTAGAAATATCTTTAGATGTTACATATGATGCCAAAAAAATACAATTCTTTTCAGAACTAAGTATATGTTCAAGTTTAGAGATATTGGTGGTGTTTGATATTATAAAGGGTTCCACTAGGGGGAATCTGTTTTTCAGTAGATATTCATTGGGGGAGGGTAACCGATTTTTTTTTAAAAATCGTTTTTTAGATAGAGATGAGAATATATTTTTTTTAAAGTTAAGTAAAGGTTCAGGGATCATATCGGTTGTTATATCAAAGCTGTATATATGATAATCTGTTTCCTCTTTATATACGATTCTATTGCCAGATATTTTTATTATCGGCTCAACTGAACATAACTCCACTTCTTTTCCATAATCTGTTAATCTTTGAGATAACTTGTAAAGATTGGGGCTTGGGTTAACAATAAAATATTTTTTAATACCGTTTGATTTCATTATAAAAAGCATCCCTCTCAACAGGTATGAAAGAAGCAGATTTTATGAGATGTATAAGTTCTTCAATGGTTAAACCTTCTTTAGATTTGGCACCGGCAGAATGTGTTATCCTTTCCTTTACTATTGTTCCATCCATATCGTCAGCACCGAAATATAGGGCAACCTGAGCTGTTTTTTCTCCAAGCATAATCCAATAACTTTTTATGTGCGGTATATTGTCAAGTACTATTCTTGCAATGGCTATTATTCTGATATCTTCCACACCTGTGGCTGGTTTTAAATGACTAAGAAATGTATTGGCTGGATGGAAAGATAATGGTATAAATGCATTAAATCCAGCGGTTTTTTCTTGTAATCTTCTAATTTTTAGTAGGTGGTCCAATATATCATCTTCTGTTTCAATATGTCCATATAACATGGTGGCATTGGTTTTTAGACCATTATTATGTGCAATCTCCATAATTTCGAGCCATCTGTCACCAGATATCTTTTCGGGGCAGATTATATTTCTAACTGAGGGTGAAAAGATTTCAGCACCACCACCCGGCATCATGTCAAGTCCAGCATCTTTTAAAGATCTTAAGACTTTTTCTATGGAAAAACCTGAAATCTTAGAAAAATAGTCTATCTCCACAGCACTAAAACCTTTAATACCAACCCTGGGGAAATTTCTTCTGATTTCAGTTATCATATCTAAGTAGTATTGAAATTTGAAAGTTGGATGCAAACCACCTACAATATGTACTTCATTGAAATCGACGTTGGAACTCTTAAGGTAATTGATAATCTCTTTTATGGAAAACTCGTATGCGTCAGGTTCACCTTCATCTTTTGCAAAGGCGCAGAATTTACAGCCACCTACGCATATATTTGTGTAATTTAAATGGATATTTTTAACAAAAAAAACCTTATAGTTATGATAATCTTTTTTAATGTCGAAAGCTTTTTTACCTAAGGATATCAGATCTTCTTTGAAAAGTGATTTCATATATAACCATACCTTTTTAATGCACTTTTAAATGCAGTAACTACATCTTTGTCAAATTGAGTTCCGATGCATCGTTCAAGCTCTTCTACGGCAAGTTGAGGTGTCCTTCTTGGTCTGTAACTTCTATCTGTGGTCATTGCATCATAGGAGTCAGCAACGGAAAGTATTTTGGCACCTATGGGGATCTCTTGATCAGTTAATCCGAACGGGTAACCGGTACCATCCAATTTTTCGTGGTGGAATAATACATAGTAAGGGACATCCCCTAAAAATTTAATCGGCTCTAAAATCTCTTTACCATACTCTGGATGTTTCTTTATCTCTTCAAATTCCTGGGGAGTTAATCTATCAGGTTTTACTATTATATAGGTATCTATACCGATTTTCCCTATATCGTGAAGCAGCCCTGCGTAGGTCATACATCTTGCAAAGTCAGAATTAAACCCCATCTCCTCAACAATCATTAGACTATATTTTTTAACATTTTCTGAGTGACCTCTTGTATAGCTATCTTTTGCATCCACTGCGTTGGATAAAGCAAGAATAGTTTGTAGATAACCTTCAGATATATTTAAATAAGAAAGGGAATTTTGAATGGCAAGGGAAACCTGATTAACATATATATTTATAAGATGTTTTTTTATGTTTGTTAACTTCTTTTTTGTATCATTATAGATTGCAAATATCCCCATGAGACCTTTTTCGTTATACATCGGTAAAATAATGGACTGGATCTTTTTGTTATTAATCTCTATGGTTAGTTCATGTATTTTTTTATTCTTAAATAGTATGTATGCTTTTTTTGCATTGATTTTATTATCTATATAATCGATAAATGAGGTCTCTGCCGTTTGAAATGAAATATGAGGCGTGAAAAGTTTGATATAAAAACCGCTGAAACCCCATTCACCGATAATCTTTTGATAAATCTCAAGCGTAATCTCTTCCTGAGATAGTGTAGATGATAAAAATTTTGATGATTCATAGATGGATATAATATCATTTAATCTTGCGATTTCAGTTTTTAACTTTATCGTATCGATGGCTTTATAGATTTTATTTTGAACCTCATTAACATTAAAAGGTTTGGTGATATAGTCATCCGCTCCAAGACTTAAGGAAAGTATGGCTGTCTCCAAACTTGGGAACCCTGTTATTATTATGACAGATTTATCAGGGTATTTTTCTTTGAT
>JAINCL010000190.1:0-10712 GCA_036574145.1 Deferribacterales bacterium
ATATTAAGGATGAGTAAAGGTAAAATATTTATTGAAAAAAAAGAGTAATGATTGTATAATTTGTAAAGAGGTGTTATATGGAAAGATTGTGGGCTCCATGGAGAATGAGATATATTGACGGCACTCATAAAGATGAAGGTTGCATCTTTTGTAATAAACCTAAAGAGGATAGGGACAAGGATAATTTAATCGTTTTTAGGGGTGAATATGCTTTTGCAATGATGAACCTTTTCCCCTATACCAATGGTCATACGATGGTTGCCCCATATAGACATACAGCGATCTTTGAAGAATTAACTACAGAAGAGGTTATAGATATTTATAAAGTTAGCGTACTTATCATAAGAGGTATCAAACGTAGTATGAATCCAGAAGGGTTCAATTTAGGTTATAATTTAGGTAGAACTGCAGGCGCTGGAATTGCTGATCATATACATTTTCATATAGTTCCACGTTGGAACGGTGATACAAATTTCATGCCTATTATTGGTGAGGTGAAAGTTATCTCAGAACATATAGAAGCAACTTATGAGAAACTTATTAAATCTATTTTGGAGATAATATGAAATTCATTATTACAATTATAAAATTGGTCTTGCTTCTGATTATTATTATGTTTGCTGCTTTAAATCTACAGAATGTAGAAGTAAAATATTTTTTTGGTGAAAAGAGTAGTTTGCAGATGCCACTGTTTATAGTAATAATACTATCATTCATTTTAGGGATGATTGCACTGTGGTTACTTTCTTTAAAACAGAATCTGAAAAAATTTTTAGAAACCCAAAAGCTGAAAAATGAGGTAAATCAGCTAAAGAACGAATTAAATAATCTGAAGTCCGCTCCGTTAAATAGGGATAAGAAGGGTTAGATGTTTTTTTCTAAAGGTAGTCTGAAATTAAGATGGTATAAAATTTACGATGCTTTAGTGGAAGGTAAATATGATGATGCCATAGATCTTCTAAAAGAGGAATTTAGTGGTAAGGAGATCCCAGAAGAGTTCTATTTCCTGATGGGTAAGCTGCTGAATAAAAATGGTGAGTTTGAAAATTCACTGCAGATAAATCAAAACCTACTAGCATCATCCAAAAGTAAAGAGGAACAATACATTTTTAAAAAAGAGATTGCTACTTCTCTATTGGGGCTGGGTAGATTGGAATCAGCAAAGGATCTGATGCTTGATATCCTTTCATCAAAAGATGATATAAAACTTATGGAAAAGGTGGCTGAAATATATTATAAGTCTGGGGAATACGATTTTGCTGCTGAGACTTACAAAAGACTGAATCAGTATGATATGGTGGCGGCATGTTATTATAGAAAAGCGATTAAATTCAATATTAAAGATGGTGAGTTTGCAGATCTCCTTCAAAAAGGGTTAAAATATAACAGATCATTTAGGACGGCGAGGTTTGAATTGGCAAACCACTATTTCACACTGTCAAAGAATGGCAAAGGGTTGGATTACCTAATAGAGATCCTATATAATGAATTACCTTTTTCACTTGAAGATATCTATACCATAAAGGATAAATTTGTGTTGTATTCCAGTGTAATAGATTTTGAAAAGATTATAAATAAAAAGATTAATGAGGGGGTCACAAACCCTTTTTATCATATATATCTTGCTGAAGAATCTTATTTAAACGGTAATCTAAATGCAGCTAAGGATATTATAGCACGATATCTTTCTCAACATTTTTCGAAAAATGCGATTAAATTTTACTTAAAATATATTGCTGACGATCTGTTATCATCTTTATATGCAGAAGAGCATTTGTATCAATGCACTTTCTGTAAAACTACATATAAAACTTTTATTCCTGTATGCCCTTCCTGTGAACATGTGGATTCATTAAAAGCTCTTTAAAATGTGTGGTTTATGGATACTGCTGTAAAGATTACCCCGATGTATAGCCAATTTTTGGAGGTAAAAAAGAGTTATCCTGATGCCATTGTATTTTTTAGAATGGGTGATTTCTATGAAATGTTTGGTAAAGATGCAAAAGTAGCTTCTAAAATTTTAAATATTGCATTAACAGCACGAAACAAAAATGAAGAAAATCCGATTCCGATGTGTGGTGTTCCATATCATTCCTATGTACCTTATCTAAAAAAACTTGTGGATGCTGGTTATAAAGTTGCTATCTGTGAGCAGCTTGAAGATCCTAAGCAGGCTAAGGGGATTGTTAAAAGAGGCGTGGTGAGGGTGGTTACTCCGGGAACTGTAATCGAAGAGGATGTTTTAATCGGGAACGACTTTAATTTTATCTTATCTGTGGAACAGACTGATAAATATTATTATATTGCAGTGGCTGATAGTTCGACAGGGGATCTTTTCCTTTCGAAAAATAGTTCACTTGAAGATATAGTAGTTAGATGGAATCCAAAAGAGATCATAACCACCAGGGAGATTGAAGGTAGATTTGCAAATGTTACCAGATTGAACTACAGATATGATGAAGAGTTTATCAGGCAGAAGATATCCAGCTATTTCGGGGTAACTTCGATTAATGCTGTAGGTATAGGGGAAGATGGTTTTATTAAAACGATATTCAACATTATAAAATATCTTGACGATAATTTATTGAATATACAATTGAAAAAGCCGATAATAATTGCTGAAAAGGATCAACTATATCTAGACTCTGTGGCTATTAAGACCCTTGAGATTATCGACTCCCCCGAAAAAGGTAATTCTCTGTATGATGTCCTTAATTGTTGTAAAACCCCTATGGGTGAGAGGTTATTCAAATCAAGGCTGGTAAATCCGATAAGGGATATCGATGAAATAAATAGAAGACAGGAATGGATACAATTTTTCATTGAAAATAGTAGTTTAATAAGTCAGCTTGAAACTGTACTTGATGAAATTTATGATCTAGAAAGGATTATCACCAGAATTACAGCAGGGAAAGGTTCTCCGAGAGATTTAATCTGGCTAAAAAATTCCATAAAAAAAATTGATGACTTAAAACGACTATTTATCGGTTTTACTCATCCTTACGTTGTGGGTTTTTTAGAGCAGTTTGATACCCTTGCAGATATTTGGGGATTGATAGATAGATCCATTAACGATGACCCACCTGTTAATATATCTGATGGTGGAGTTATAAAGAAAGGGTTTTCACCCGAAATAGATGAACTTGTAGAGATCAAAAGGGGTAGTCAGGCTTTGCTACTCAAGATAGAAAATGAAGAAAAGCTAAAAACAGGTATCAGTACCTTAAAGGTGAGATACAATAAAGTGTTTGGGTATTACATAGAGATTTCAAAGGGGCAGGTCGGTAAAGTGCCGGATTATTATGATAGAAAACAGACTTTAGTTAATACTGAGAGATTTACCACCCCTGAGTTGAAACTTCTTGAAGAAAAGATTTTAACCGCAGAAGAAAAATTGGGAGAGCTTGAATATAAGATCTTTTCTGAGATCAGGCAAAAGATTGCTTCGGAGAGTGAAAGGGTGAGAAGAACATCTTACAATGTGGCAGAGGTGGACTTTTTCTTTGCTGCTGCTAAGATGGCTATAAAAAATAGATATATTAGACCGGAAGTTGGTGATTTTGAGGATATTGAGAGTATTGATGGAAGGCATCCTGTTATAGAAGCAAAGAATAATATGAATTTTGTGCCTAACGATTTTTTTATTGGAACTTCAAATCAGAAGGTTCTCATAATCACAGGTCCAAATATGTCAGGTAAAAGCACCTACCTTAGAACTATTGCTATAATAACAATCATGGCTCATACTGGTCTATTTGTCCCAGCCTCCAGAGCAAAAATAGGTTTTGTTGATAGGATATTTACCCGTGTTGGGGCAAGTGATAATCTTGCAAGGGGTGAATCTACCTTTATGGTGGAGATGCTTGAAACTGCCAATATTTTAAAAAATGCTACTCCAAAATCTCTACTGATTCTGGATGAAGTGGGTAGAGGGACATCGACTTTTGATGGGTTATCCATCGCATGGGCTGTGGCGGAATATATCGCAGAAAATATCAAGGCAAAGACCCTTTTTGCCACGCATTATCACGAACTTACCGAGCTTGAATCGATGGTGCGGGGGGTAAAAAATTATACTGCTCAGGTTAAAGAGTGGAAGAATGAGATAATCTTTATGAAAAAGGTTGTGGAGGGTGTGGCGGATAAAAGCTATGGCATCTATGTGGCAAAGCTTGCAGGATTACCTGAAGAAGTGGTAAAAAGAAGTGAAGAGGTTTTAACTATACTGGAAAAGCATGAGATATCTATAGATGGTTCATTCTTTATTGATAAAAGGAAGAAACCGTATGAGAGAACTGTGGTTCAGCCGATGATACTTTTTTCAGATCATCCTATAATAGATGAAATAAAAAATATTAATCCTGATGAACTTTCACCTAAAGAAGCACTTGAGGTGTTATATAGAATTAAGGAGAAGCTGAATGGATAGGGTGTTGCTTGGGTATATGATTGATAAACCGTTATTTCTTTTGAGTTATATCTTTTCCATGATCCCTATCTGGTTTGTGATATTACTTCCTGTTTATAAAGATTTTAATATAATTGATGCCGCTATCCTATTGGTTATTATAATTTCATCAAGGGTATACATAGACGCTGAAGTATTTAATCTTAACCCTTTTAAAATCTTGATAAATAGTGTTATCAAGATGACTGTATCGCTGGCTATTCAAATTAGTATTCTATTTTTGTCAATTTTGATGATTATTGGGTTAGCGCTGGAGGAAGATAACTTTGTCTTGATAATATTAATTCTTATAACAATATCTTTATTTGCACTTTTTATCACTGGTAGGGATACAACGATAAAGAGGATTTGGGGGGTTGATGTTATAAGTTCAGATAACTTTGGTTTTGTTGCAGGTATTATCTATCAGGCAATTTGGGTTATTATCTTCTTCAGTAACGATCCATTTTTGATTACATCGGGGGTTATACTTGCTTTAATTGTATATCATAAAAGGTTTTTAAAAAGATTTCAGAGTGTGTATTAAAGATTTAAAATATCTGTAATTGATAATATGATTTCATCCAGATCATTCATACTGTATATTAATGAGACCTGCTGGAAGTATTTAATATCTTCAGGTGTTAAATCTATTTCATTAAGTATTTTTTTATTAATAAGTTCTACCCTTTTTGTACCATGTAATAGATAAGTTTTAGGGGTAAACCAGCTTTTACCATCATAAAAAGCCAGATTTGAAAATGTGGTATCTGTTATATAACCTTTCACCACGAATACAGGCTCAATATCTGTCTTGAAGGTTTCATGTAATAATTTTTGACATTTGATAAATCTACTCCTATCGGTATATTTAAATCGATAATCTATATTATCATCATATATTAGATAGAGCTTTTCTATGGTTCTTCGCTGATAGGGTATAAGTTCGATTTTGTAATCTTTTTGATTATAACTTATTCTAAGTCGGGATAAACTTGCTGGTAACTTAATATCAGATATGATTTTTTCGAGATTAAGTGGATTGAAAGTATTGTAAAACTGATTAAAGGTATGGTTGACCCTTTGTTGGTGAAGATCTAAGTTGAAAACTTGACAATCTTTTACCTTTATTGTTTCAAAGAATTGGAACATATACCTTATCCACCATCTCCTTGTATTCAGATTTCCAATCACTATAA
The DNA here is from genome assembly GCA_036574145.1 of Deferribacterales bacterium. Classification (GTDB taxonomy): domain Bacteria; phylum Chrysiogenota; class Deferribacteres; order Deferribacterales; family Calditerrivibrionaceae; genus Calditerrivibrio. The sequence continues at coordinate 5,647 of JAINCL010000190.1, forward strand.
ATGGTTATTCCGCCACCACTTCTAAAATATAGATTTACATCTCTTTTCTCTATATATCTTATTATAACACAGCTATCAAGCTTCTTCCCATCAAATAATCCAGCAATGCCTGTGTAAAATCCTCTAGCATCGAGTTCATTTTCTTTTATAATCTCCACTGTTTTCTTTTTTGGGGCTCCAGTTACAGAGCCAGCTGGTAAAAGTTTGAGGATATTTTCAGCAATATCTTTATTTTTCAATTTACCAACTATTTTTGTGCTTGTTTGGATCAGTTTATCACCTTTTAAGTTTATAAATGAGATATATCTAAAATCTTCAACTTTTACATCATTTGCCACCATGTTAAGATCGTTTCTTAGTAGATCTACAACCGTTATATGCTCTGCAATCTCTTTAGGATCTTCCAATAACTCCTTTATACTCTGTTCAGATTTATAATATTTGGTCCCTTTCATGGGGTATGTGCTTATTATACCATCCTCTATTTTAATGAATGACTCAGGGGAAAAAAATATAAAATCATCAAAAAATTTTAATTTATATGGGGCATTTGCAGAGAAAAGGATCTCTTGAAAATTAAGATCTATATTTATCTTAGTTGGGAATGTTAAGTTTAAAAGGTATGAATCACCGTTTACCAAATGTTCAAAAACTTTCTCAAATCTCTCTTTGTATAATGTAGGTGGGATCGGGGATTTATTTAGTGTGGGTGTTTTTGTTAGTGGAAAAGGTGAGTTGTAATTTTTTATGCCATTAAAATTGTATAAAATATCTGATCGGTTTTCAAGTAACTCAAGCTTTTCGATATAAAATTTTTCTATGTTGAAATCGGTGATAAATATGAAGGGAGTGGATCTGCTATATAATAAATTGAAGCTTTTTATAAATCGGTTGAGATCCAGAAACATATTTAAAGGTTATTAAGATCTTCCAATATCTTTTCGATCTCTTGAGGTGAAAGATTCTTATCTTTTAAAACAGATTCAAGTGTGCCCCAGATCGGTTCACCACAACGGATACACCTTATCTTCTTTTCCATAAGATATTTAACCGCTTCAGGTTTCTCATTGATAATCTCTTCTATTGTAGAATTTAACGTTATCATATTTTCATTATATCTATTTTTTTATAAAATTCAACATTAACCTAAAAAAAGATATTGATTCTCCAATGACAATATTTATAATATTACCTATGTATAAAAATAGTGGGATCAAGCCTTTACTTGCTCTGGAATCCTCCGCTGGATCTGGTAAAACATACAATCTTGCCAAAAGATATCTTCAACTATTGGCGGATAATAAAAGTATAGATTCTGTGGTTGCCATGACGTTTACCAATAAGGCAGCTGCTGAGATGAAAGAAAGGATTATCGTATTTCTAAAAAGGGTTGCAGGGATATACCCAAATGATGAATCCTTAAAAGATATTGGACTATCTGAAATTAAGGCAATGGAAAAGCTTATAGAGATATTCAACGATACAAATAAATTCAATGTGACAACCATAGATTCTTTTATGAATACGATATTATCAGCTTTTACACCGGATCTAAATCTCTATCCAGATTATGATATATATTTTGATAGTGATAAGATATTTGAACTTGCATGTTTGGAACTTTTTTTAGATGGTAATAATAAACAGTTATTGAAAGATTTTCTACAAAAGCTCCTTGAATACGATAAAGATGGTATAGACCCTGAGGGTTTGATAAAAAGATCTTTAAAGAGTTTTAAAGATTTTAAGCTGGAAGGTAATGTTGTCGGTGAATGGGAACTGATGAGAAATCATTCCATGGGAAATGGGTTTACCGATTTGATTTATGGTGTTGAAAAGGAAATTTTAGAGTTATCTGAAGATATTAAAAAGTTTATTAAAGATAATATAGATGATTTTGATAAAAGGCTTATCCAATGGGTTGAAAAGCTATCCGATATAAAGAAATTCGATACTGCTGTTGTGAAGGCTTTAAGTAGTGATCTTACCGAAAGATTAAAGAAAAATTCTAAATTGGATTTGAATGATGTAAATAATAAATGGAGGTTGCTTGCTGGTTTATATACCTATTACCTTGTTTTAACAAAATATCAAGAAACAAAGGAGACGTTTAATGTTGTATCTAAATTTATAAATATAGAAGATGAGTTGAAAAAACAGCTTAATATTGTAGATGGGAATAGGTTGGCTAAAACAGTGGCAGAAATATTGAATAAAGATGAAGGGGTTACATCTGCCTTTTGTAAATTGGGGGGGAAGATATATCATTATCTTATTGATGAATTTCAGGATACATCGATACTACAATTTGAAAGTATCAACCCTTTGATAGAAAATGCAATATCTGAGGGTGGTACACTTTTTGTTGTTGGTGATAAGAAACAGGCAATCTATGCATGGAGAGGTGGGGATTATAGAGTTTTTGATATTCTGGATGATTTTCTTAATGTTAGATCCCAAATTCTTGTAAAAGAAAATTTAAACATAAATTTTAGATCCAGAAGGGAGATAGTGGAGTTTAACAATTTTATCTTTAATAAAAATAATTTAAATACTCCATTAGAAAAACTTATAAAAGATGAAGATGAAAAAAATGAGATAATAAAAGAGATAGAAAAAATTTATAATAGTTCCCAACAGGAAGTTGTAGACACTGGTTCCGGATATGTGGAGGTTAAATTTCTTGATAGAGATAAAGAATCAATTGAAGAAGATATCAGAGATAGGTTAAAGAACGATTTTTGTAATGATCTGAGAAAGATTTTTGAGAAAGGTTATAATTCATCGGATATCATGATTCTGGTGAGGGGTAAAAAGGATATACCTACTATAATAAATTGGCTTAGTGAGGAGTTTCCAGATAGAAGTTTCATCACCGAGGATAGCTTATCGCTGATGCAGAATTTCGATATTAAGAAGCTTTTACTTATAGCATCCTATATTCTTGATGAGAATGATGAGGCATTGAAAAAGGCGGTTGAGGAGGTGGGTTTATCTGATTTAATAGATGAAGATATTAAAAAATGTGCCAGAGAATTACCACCTTACCAATTTTTTATAAAAGTTGTTTCAAAGTTAAATCTGGATAAAAACTGCATAAAGTACGTAAATTCTTTTTTAGAAGAAGTTAATAAACTAAATTTCAGGGATAAAAGTTTAAGGGAGATTGTAGAGTATTTTTATGATAATCGAGAGATATCGATAAATATAAATGAAAATATCGATGCAATTAAGATTATGACAATTCATAAATCTAAAGGGCTTGAATCTGATGTGGTTTTAATACCTTTTACAGATTGGGTTATCGGTAGAGATAGTTCGGAACTGTATGATTATGTAAAACTTGATGAGTTAAATATCCCAGAAAAAACCATCTTTTGTAAAATAGATGAAAAATTAGCATATCTTTTGGAAGATGCAGCAGTTAAAAAGGTTGAAAAGAAGAAAAGAGCAGTTATCGAAGCGATAAATCTATTATATGTAGCCTTTACTCGTCCAAAGGAAGCTCTTTTTGTCTATTATTATAAAGCTAAAAATGTTAATACGGTGGGGGATATGTTATCTTATATCTTAAAAGATTCATCTGAAGATTCTGTAACAAAGGGTAACCAGGTTGAATTGATTAAATTTTGTAAAGGTGTGTTTGATAATTTAAAAGGTAAAGCATCTACTTCAATAGTTTCTGAAGGGGTAGCTGTACATGATTTTATATTGAATCATGATTTTAAAGATCTTCTTAACATCGTTGATAATAGGTATGAGTCGTTACATCTTAAAGAACAGCTTACTGGAGAGCTATTCCATCTTGTTATGAGCCGTATAGGTAGGTACGATTCGCAGAATATAGAAGAGATATATTATGAGACTATAAAAGATTTCGGTTTTGATAACAAAGAGATAATACCGATGGTCGAGAATACACTTCAAGATCTCAAAGTTTATTATGAAGTTGATGAATATTGGAATGAAAAGGAGTTTTTAAAGAATGGATTTATATTCAGGGTGGATAGACTTGTAAAAAAAGATGGAAGATTTATTGTAATAGATTTTAAGACAGGTGATAAAAATGATAAAGACCTAACACAGGTTCGTCAATATCTATCTCTACTACCAGCAGGTTCAAAGGGGTTAATATATTATGTAAAAGATAGGGAAATGATCTATGTCGATTAATATTGTTAAAGTGGATTTGGGTGTAGATATAATTGAGAGCATTGCAAAAGATATAAAATCAAAGATCAGTAACAATAAAGAGGTTATTGTACTTGTATCAAATAAGAGACCTATTCGATTTATATCTCAATATTTAAGTTTTGTAGAGATGTTAAAGACAGAATTTTATACCCTTGATGGTTTCTTTAAGAAATTGGTGATGACTTTTTATTCCGATGAAAATATTAAATATCTTTCACCGCTTGAAAATTATTTCATTTTACTCAAGACTATTAGAGAGTTCCCTGATTTATATACTATGTTGGGTGGTACAGATGAAAAGGTGTTCTCCTGGTGTAAGAAGATATATTCATTATTAAGTGAGATTGAAAGGGAACTGCTCCATGATAAAATAAAAGATTTTCAGTATGTTGAAGCACCTCAAAGTATAAAGGGGATACTTGAACAGTTAAAACTTCTTTATGAAAAGTATAAAAATAATATGAAATATTTTACAAATAATAGTGATATTTACATTAAGTTGCAAAGTATTTTGAATAAAGATACACTGATTGAATTTCTATCACAAAAAGAATTTGTTGTGCTGGGACCTATATATCTATCTAAGGTTGATGTGAATTTTTTCAAAGCTGTTTCTGAAAAAAGTGAGCTAACATATTATATCCACACTGATCTGCATAGAAGGGATTTAATGGTGAAAGGGGATAAAGAGTTTAGATTTGGTATATTTGATATAGTTGAAGATACAATAGATATTCTGAAAAAGGAGATAAAAACTCATAACTTATTAGAAATAAAAGGGGAGAAAGTTTTACCTGAGTTGGAGATCTATGAAACTGACGATTCCTTATCTGAATGTAGAATTACAAAAGATATTATAAATAATGTTAAAA
>JAINCL010000027.1:0-5505 GCA_036574145.1 Deferribacterales bacterium
ACCCTACCCACATCTCTAATAACTCCCCTTGCCAATAGCTGTCCAAATGTAACAATTTGTGCTACCTTATCTTGTCCATACTTATTAATTACATATTTGATAACTTCATCCCTTTTATTCTTGCAAAAATCTATATCGAAATCGGGCATACTTTTTCTTTCTGGGTTTAAAAATCGTTCAAAAAGTAGATTAAACTTTATTGGATCTATATCTGTAATCCCCAAAGCATATGCCACTAAAGATCCAGCTCCTGAACCACGCCCAGGTCCTACAGGGACATCATTTCTTCGGGCATAATTAATGAAATCCCATACAATTAGGTAGTATCCAGCATAATTCTTATCTATAATGATCTTTAATTCATAATCCAGTCTTTCAATATACTTTTTATGTTCAGATAATGGAACTTTGGTAAGTTTTTTATGTAAGCCCTCCCTTGCAAGATGTTCTAAATAGGTATCTACAGTAAACCCTTCCGGAACAGTATATTGTGGGAGGTGAGTTTTACCCAAGTCTATTGATATGTTACACATTTCGGCTATTTTTAATGTGTTTATACAAGCTTCTGGGACTTCTGTAAAATCTTCCCACATCTCTTGGGGGGATTTTACATACAGTTCATCTGAATGGAATTCAAGTTTATCTTTATTTGATATCGTTGTCTGCATTTGAATACACATTAAGATCTGATGAGCTATATGGTCACCTTTATCTAAATAGTGGCAATCATTTGTGGCTACAAGGGGTATATTGAGTTTTTTTGATAGTCTTATTAATTCTTCATTTACTTTTCTCTGTTCGGGGATTCCATTTTTTTGAATCTCAAGAAAATAGTTCCCTTTACCTAAAATATCTTCATATTCTTTTGCAGCTTTTATGGCGCCATTGATGTCATCCCTTAAAATATAACGTGGTGGCTCACCTGCTAAACATGCCGATAACCCTATAAGCCCCTCTGAGTATTGTGAGAGGAGCTCTTTATCAATCCTTGGTTTATAGTAGAAACCTTCAAGTTGAGCATAGCTAACAAGTTTTTGTAAGTTATTAAGTCCTTTATTGTTTTTTGCCAATAGGATAAGATGGTAATTTTTATCTTCACCTTTTTCATAGTTTCTGTTTCTTCTATCATCGGGAGCTACATATACCTCACACCCTATAATAGGTTTGATATTGTTTGACATAGCTTTTTTGTAAAAGTCGATTACACCAAACATTGTCCCATGATCTGTTATGGCTACAGATTTTGATCCAAAACGGTTTAATTTATCAAATAGTTTATTTAACTGTATTGCACCATCGAGCAATGAATATTGACTATGTAGATGTAAATGAACAAACTCTTTTGTGGACATATTTATATAACCCCAGATCAGCTTTTTATTTCTAATTTTAAATTTTTAATGTCTAAAAATTTTAGGCTCTGTAACATATTATTAATTATTTCATTTAAGATACGATCATTAGATGAGATATCAATATTAACATTAACTTTTTGTATCATCTCTTCCAGCATTGACACTATTTTTTCGGTATCATTTAGGTCAAAGATATTTTCATTATATTTTCTAAGAAAGTTGTCATTGTTGTAATAAGATAACTTCTCAATAATATAATTCTTTGGATGGTTGGAAACCACACCTATAAGGTAAGGGCTGTCGAACATTACAGGTTCATTACCATTTTCTTTACGCAGTATCTCTATTTTAGGAAGTGTTGATCGCTTATAACCTTCTGTTATTACGAAGTCAACATCGGAGAAATATTTAATAATTATCTCCAAAATATCCATCTCTTTGTCTAAGTGGGATTTTATTAATGCTATTTTTTCGGATGATGAAATGGATACTATTTCTGCTCCAGCCTCTTTAAACCTGAAAGAGTCTTTACCCGGTTTATCGATCTCAAACCTGTGGGCATCATGTTTTATGCAACCTATCCTATAACCTTTAAATGAGAGAGTTTTAACAATTTTTTCTATAAGTGTTGTTTTCCCACTACCTGAGCTACCAACAAAAGATACAATAGAACTAAACATCTTCACCTGCATAATTTTGTATTTTTATGAATATAACACATAGGTGGATTATTTTCAACTGATTAATTATAATTACTACAGCTTAGTTTGAAAAGTTAAAATTTTATTATAAAAACAAACTGTATGCGAAAAAAATATTGACAAAAGGATTTTATGTGATATTCTAATATGTATCTAATGAATATACAATCACATAGTACGTATTGTGAATCGATTTGTTATAACAAGATTGGATAATTTAAAATTATTCCTAAAAATTGCTGAATGGGGAAAATCTTGATTAAAATCGTTTTACATAGATAAATTTTAGATATGAGGTGTATTTGTGAATCTTGATGATTTAAAGAAAAAATCGGTTGAAGAGCTTTTGCAGATTGCAGAGAGCATTAATATTGAAAATGCTCCCAACATGTTAAGACAGGAGTTGATATTTGAAATCCTCAAGGCAACGAGCCAGAGAAATGGGCAGATTTATGGACAGGGTGTTTTAGAGATATTGCCTGATGGTTTCGGTTTTTTGAGATCTCAGGATTATAACTATTTGCCTGGTCCTGATGATATATATGTTTCTCCTGCCCAGATAAGAAAATTTGGGCTAAGAAATGGAGATACCATTTCTGGTGAGATTCGACCACCCAGAGATAACGAAAAATATTTTGCATTGTTAAAGATTGAAAGTATAAATTTTGATGAGGTCAAGTTACATCGTAACCTTTTTGAAAACCTTACCCCTCTTTTCCCTGAAGAAAGGATCAATCTGGAGGCTTATCCAGACCGTTATGATACAAGAATTATGAACCTTATCTCCCCTGTTGGAAAAGGTCAGAGGGGATTAATTGTTGCTCCACCGAAAACTGGTAAAACAATGCTTTTGAAATCTATAGCCAATAGTATTACAAAAAATCATCCTGAAATCTACCTGATTATACTTCTGATTGATGAGAGACCTGAAGAGGTTACTGATATGCAGCGATCTGTTAAGGCTGAAGTGGTTAGTTCTACATTTGATGAACCGGCTTATAGACATGTACAGGTTGCTGAGATGGTTTTGAATAAGGCAAAAAGGTTGGTGGAACATAAGAAGGATGTATGTATATTACTTGATAGTATTACAAGATTGGCAAGGGCTTATAACTCCATAGAACCTTCCAGTGGTAAGGTCTTGTCTGGTGGTGTAGATTCCAATGCTTTACATAAACCAAAACGATTTTTTGGTGCTGCAAGAAATATAGAGGAAGGTGGTAGCCTTACAATTATTGCCACTGCACTCATCGACACAGGTTCAAGAATGGATGAGGTAATCTTTGAAGAATTCAAAGGTACAGGTAACATGGAGCTTCATCTCGATAGAAGACTGGTGGAAAAGAGGATCTTCCCAGCCATAGATATTAACAAATCTGGTACAAGAAGAGAGGAGTTATTGCTGGCTAAGGATGAGATAAATAAAGTATGGATCTTGAGAAGATTTTTGAGCGGTATGAATGTGGTAGATGCTATGGAATTTTTACTTGAGAAGATAAAAGATACCAAAACTAACAAAGAGTTTTTGGATTCTATGAACAAATAAACTTGAAAAATAAAAAAATTTGTGATATTAAAAAAATTCTTTTAAAATATTGTGAGGTGTAGAATGAAACAAGGTATTCATCCTGATGTTAAAGAAGTTGTTTTTAAATGTGCATGTGGTAATGAGATAAAAGCTTTGAGTACGGCTAAAAAAACAGGTGTAGCTATATGTTCAAAATGCCATCCATTCTTTACAGGTAAGCAGAAGTTTGTTGATGCTGCTGGTAGAGTCGAGAAGTTCATGAAAAAATATGGGGACGCAGGTAGCAAAAAATAATTAGTTAGGTTTTAAGCTTTGGAAGCTAATTTAAAAGTAACTCTGTTAAACTATACTACTGAAGCTGATAAGCTTGTGTCTCTGGCTGCAAAGCTTTGTTATTCAGATTCTGATATCGAAGGCTTGCAGGAGAAGATTGAGCAGCATGAACAGGCTACATTTATAGAGAAGATTGTAAAGATTGGACATCACTCTGTATTGGAGCATGTTACTTTTACCTTTGGTATAGAAGGGGTTTCAAGGGCACTAACACACCAACTTGTAAGACATAGGATAGCGAGTTATTCACAAAAATCACAGAGGTATGTAAAGTACACTGATGGTTTTGAGTATATATTCCCTGAATCTATCAAAAGAAATGATTATTTTTCTAAAAAGTATCAGGAATTGATGAGTAATATCGCAGAGCTTTATAAGGAGATGCTTGAGGCTGAAATCCCTGCTGAAGATGTTCGTTATATTTTACCAAATGCCTGTGAAACAAAGATCATTGTTACGATGAATGCAAGGGAGTTGTTACATTTCTTTAGGATTAGATGTTGTAATCGTGCCCAGTGGGAGATAAGGATATTGGCTGAGGAGATGCTTAAACTATGTTTAGAGAAAGCTCCGGCTATTTTTAGGTATGCTGGTCCTGGTTGTGTGCATGGTAAGAGTTGTCCTGAAGGGGAATATACCTGCGGTTCAATGAAAGAAGTTAGAGAAAAATATTCTGAACTTTTAAGAAGATACGGTCGTCTTAATTAGCAAAAATCAAGGTGAATAATGGGTAAATGTAATATTAATATTGGTGGCCAGGCGGTCATTGAAGGTGTCATGATGCGGGCACCCAAAAAATATGTTGTAGCTGTTAGGCGTCCTGATGAACAGGTGGTTATTTTAAAGAAAGATATCAAAATTGATGATAATAAATTTTTTAAAAAACCTTTTATTAGGGGTTTGATAGGTCTTTACGATGCGTTGGTGCTAGGTATACAGGCTTTGAATTTTAGTGCTCATCATGCATTGGGTGAAGGTGATGAAAAGTTAACATTTAAAGAGATAGTTGTTACAATGGTGTTAGGTTTTGGATTAGGTATTTTATTATTCCTTTTTCTACCTCTATTATTGACTGATCTGCTTAAATATGTTTTTCATATTATAGATAAATCTTTTTTAGTGTATAATCTTGTAGATGGTATAATTAGGGTAATCTTTTTTGTACTTTACATATATATTATATCTTTTTTTGATGATGTTAGAAGAGTCTTTCAATACCATGGGGCTGAGCATAAATCTATCTATACATTTGAAAAGGGATTGGATTTAACCGTAGAAAATGCTAAAACTATGAGCAGATTTCATCCAAGATGTGGAACAAGTTTTCTTTTGATAGTTATGATAGTTAGTATATTTGTTTTTACGCTTATACCCAAAGATTCCCATTTTGTTATAAAATTCTTATCTAGAATAATATTTGTACCTATAATTGCAGGGGTATCTTATGAAATTTTGAAATTGAGTGCTAAATATAATGACAATATAATTGTGCGTGTTTTAATAGCCCCTGGTTTATGGCTACAAAAATTAACCACAAAAGAGCCTGATGATTCTCAGCTTGAGGTGGCTCTTATATCTATCAAAGAGG
>JAINCL010000191.1:0-7649 GCA_036574145.1 Deferribacterales bacterium
ATAGGGATGCTTGGCGTCATTGGACCAAAAAGAATGAGGTATCCTGAAGTATTACCTATGGTGGATTATACATCCAAACTTATAACTACAGTATTGACAGAAATAGGAGGAGATGATGAATAAAGAGCATAGGGAAGATGTCAAAAATAATGATGAATTAAAAGATATAGAGGAAAAGGAAAAAGTTATGGATAATAGTAAAGAAAATGATATAGTGGAAAATGCTGAGACAAATGTCTATGATGAAGTGGAATCTTTGAGGAAAGCCCTTGAGGAGGCAAATGAGAATCTTTTAAGGGTAAAAGCTGAGGCTGATAATTTTAGAAAGAGGCTGAATAAAGAATTTGAAGAGAAGTTGAAGTTTGCTAATCAGTCTCTTTTGATAGATTTTCTGACTTTTGCCGATAATTTAGAAATCGCCCTTAGGCATGTTACCCAGGGAAGCGACGAATCCCTCGATAAATTTAAAGAGGGTTTACAACTAATTTTAAAACAATTTAAAGATCTTCTTGCAAAACATGGCATGAAGGAGATCTGCTGTAATGAAGGTGATCAATTTGATCCTAATTTACATGATGCTCTAATGCTTGATTCAATAGATGATATGGAAAACAATACTATAACAGCAGTATTACAGAAGGGTTATACCCTTCATGATAGGGTCGTTAGACCTACAAAGGTAAAAGTAAATAAAAAATAATCTGAAAGGAGTATAAATATGGGTAAAGTGATAGGTATCGATTTGGGTACTACAAACTCTGTTGTTGCCATTATGGAAAATGGGCAACCAAAAGTTCTCATCAATGCAGAAGGGATGACAACTACACCATCTGTCGTGGCATTTACTGACAGTGGGGAAAGGCTTGTGGGTATGCTTGCTAAAAGGCAGGCTATAACAAACCATGAGAATACTATTTTTAGTATTAAAAGGTTAATAGGTAGAAAGGTGGATTCGCCAGAAGTGGTAAAAGCTAAGTCTCTTTTGCCTTATAAGATTGTATCTTCCGACAATGGAGATGCATGGGTAGAAGTAAGGGGTAAAAAATATTCTCCACAAGAGATTTCAGCTATGATCTTACAAAAGCTGAAAAAGACAGCTGAAGATTATCTTGGGGAGACGATTACGGATGCAGTTATTACTGTTCCAGCTTATTTCAATGATGCACAAAGACAGGCGACTAAAGATGCGGGTAAAATAGCTGGGCTGAATGTACTCAGGATTATCAATGAACCTACTGCAGCTGCTCTTGCTTATGGACTTGATAAAAAGAAAGATGAAAAGATAGCTGTTTATGATTTAGGTGGTGGTACATTCGATATTTCGATATTGGAGCTCGGTGATGGTGTGTTTGAAGTTAAATCTACCAATGGGGATACATTCCTTGGTGGAGATGACTTCGATCAAAGAATTATTGAATGGCTTGTGGATGAGTTTAAAAAGGAGACAGGTATAGATCTAAGAAATGATAAGATGTCTTTACAGAGATTAAAAGAAGCAGCAGAAAAGGCAAAACATGAGCTTTCAACATCTCTTGAGACAGAGATTAACTTGCCATTCATCACTGCTGATCAAACTGGACCAAAACATTTAGTTAAAAAGCTTACAAGGGCTAAGCTTGAATCATTGGTAATTGATCTTGTGGAGAAAACCCTTGAGCCTTGTAGGAAAGCTCTCAATGATGCTGGGCTTACAGTTAAGGATATCGATGAGGTGATTTTGGTTGGTGGTATGACAAGGATGCCACTAGTACAGCAGAAGGTAAAGGAGTTTTTTGGTAAAGAGCCACATAAAGGTATCAATCCTGATGAGGTTGTTGCAATTGGTGCTGCCATTCAAGGTGCAGTTTTAAAGGGTGAAGTGAAAGATGTGCTTCTTCTTGATGTAACACCACTTTCACTTGGTATAGAGACACTTGGTGGGGTAATGACAAAGATAATAGAAAGGAATACTACTATACCTACCAAGAAGAGTCAGATCTTCACCACAGCTGCTGATAATCAGCCATCCGTAACTATTCATGTATTACAGGGTGAAAGGGAGATGGCTCAGGATAATAAATCTATCGGTAGGTTTGATCTTGTGGGGATACCACCTGCACCAAGGGGCGTTCCACAAATTGAGGTGACATTTGATATCGATGCCAATGGTATCTTGAGTGTTACAGCTAAAGACCTTGGCACAGGTAAGGAGCAATCCATCAGGATTACACCAAGTAGCGGTTTATCTGAAGAAGAGATCAATAGAATGGTAAAAGAGGCGGAGTTACACGCTGAAGAGGATAGAAAGAAAAAAGAGCTTGCAGAGCTTAGAAATCAGGCCGATACATTGATATACACAACTGAAAAATCGTTGAACGAGCATGGAACTAAGATCGATGAACAGACTAAAAAGAATATAGAAGAGGCTCTTGATGAGCTTAAGAGGAATCAAACAAGTAATGATCCAAATGTTATAAGAAGCTCTATCGAAAAGCTTGCCAATGCTTCCCATAAGTTGGCTGAAGAGATATATAAAGCATCAGCTGGACAGCAGGCTGGAACAGGTGACACAGGAACTGGTGGTGCTGGAGAAACTCAGGGTGGGGCTAAAAAAGATAATGTTTATGATGCAGAGTTTGAAGAGGTCAAGGACGATAAAAAATAGTTTAAAGAGGTGGGTAACCACCTCTTTTTTTATTGTTTTTATTTATATTTTGTTGTAATAGTGTGATTGAAAATCTTGCAGGAGGCAGTTTTGGCTAAAGATTACTATGAGATTCTAGGTGTTAATAGAAATGCTACTGAGATAGAGATCAAAAAAGCTTACAGAAAGCTTGCATTACAATATCATCCCGACAGAAATCAGGGTGACAAAGAGGCAGAAGAGAAATTTCAAGAGATAAATGAAGCTTATAGTGTTTTGATAGATCCTCAAAAAAGAGCCCAATACGATCAATATGGAAGGGTTTTTGATTCTCCCGGTCAGGGTGGATTTAGCGGGAGAGATGATTTTACCACTATTTTTGAAGAATTTTTTGGAGAAGATCTCGGGGCTTTCTTCGGTGGTTCAAGGAGAAGCAGTAATAGACCAAGAAGAGGGTCTAATATTGAGATGGATCTTGAGATAGAGTTTGAAGAAGCTGCGAAAGGTACAAAGAAGGTTATCACTATTCCTAAAACAGTGGCTTGTAAACGGTGTGGAGGATCAGGTGCCGAACCTGGTGCAATAACCACATGTCCAAGATGTGATGGAACAGGGCAATTTATTCAAAGGCAAGGTTTTTTCACCATATCTTCACCATGTAATCAATGTGGTGGCACAGGGAAGTTTATAAAAGAAAGGTGTAAAGAATGTAAAGGTGAAGGAACTGTAAGGGAGAGGAAAAATTTAGAAGTAAAGATTCCGGCAGGTGTGGAAACCGATATGGTTCTTAGAATTTCTGGGGAAGGTAATAGTGGAGTTAATGGTGGGCCGAGTGGTGATCTATTTGTAAGGATTAAAGTAAAACCCCACAAATTTTTCACCAGAAAAGGTAGAGATCTCTATTTAGATTTACCGATATCATTTATTGATGCTATTTTGGGTAAAGAGATAAATATACCTACTCTTGATGGGAGTGAGACCATCAAAATAAAGCCCGGTTCTCAGCCAGATGAAACAATCGTTTTAAAAGGTAAAGGAGTTCCAGATGTAAATGGGTATGGTATAGGTAATATTGTAGTAAAATTAAAAATTGTTCTTCCTTCGAATGTATCAAAGCGTCAGAAAGAGCTTTTGGAGGAATTTGCCAAAGAGTCAGATGAAAATACTTATAAGAAACATAAATCGCTTTTTGATAGGATTAAGGATTTTTTTAGCTGATGGAACGGTTTGAAAAAAAGTTTAAGTTTTTAATTGTCGTTGCTATAGTTATTAATATTTTGATTATTTTATTTAATCTCTATTCTATGAAGAGAAATATTGATCAGATTAAAAGGGACTATATCAGCCTTGGTTCTTTTATCATTAAGACAATGGAGAACAGCCCACGTTTTTTTGCTGGACATAACCGTCAGTCGTTGATGCTTCTTGCCGATGAGCTTGCAAAACAGGGATCAGTGAAAAATATTATCATTCTTGATGATAGTGGAAGGAAGATATATAGTTTTAAAGATGTTTCTGATGATTTTTTTGATGACCGATCTGATAGTGAATTAAATGTGAAAGATGAGAAAGATCTTATTATATTAAAAAAAGATATAAAATTGATTCGACATGGTATGATGGGGAGAGGATTTTTTCGGAAATTTTTTGATAAAGATGATAATGATAAACCGGAAGAATTTAAGTATAAGATAATTCTGCATCTTTCTAAAGAGCCCATCAAAAAAATTGAAAAGGATGCTTTGGGGAATATCTTTTTACTGGTTGTGGCGGAGATTTTGCTAATTATAATCTATATGATTATGTTAAGATTGTTTTCCAAATATAGAATTGCTACAGAGAAGCTAAATCGTTACGAGAAAGATGCAGAGCTGGGTAAACTTGCAAATATCCTAGCCCATGAGATAAAGAATCCTTTAAGTTCGATGAAAGGGTTTTCAGAATATATCTATGAAAGGTTAGATAGTGAGGAATTGGCTGATTATATGGATAAGATACTTGATGAGATAGATCGATTAAATACCATTGTGAACGATTTTTTAACATATGGAAGGGAGATTAGTCTTAATAAAAGCAGATTTAGTATAAAAGAGGTTATTGATAAAAGTGTTAGTCTATTAAAATACGATATCGAAAATAAGGGAGTTACAGTTGAAATCATAGGGGATGATTTTTATATTGAAGCTGACAAAGTTAAGCTGACACAGGTGATGTTGAATTTAATATTAAATGCTGTACAAGGTTCACCTGAGAATAGGGTGATTAAGATATATCTAAAGGATAAAAGTCTGGCCATCATTAATGATGTAAAGTCAGATGCTAATATAGATAAAAATAAGCTTTTTATACCTTTTTATACAACTAAATCTAAAGGTTCTGGACTTGGGCTTGCCATATCGAAAAAGATATTGGAATCTCATAATTTTTCAATATCTATCGAAGGGGTATCACCTTTTGTGGTGAAAATATATTTTGGTGAATGATATGCGTAGGATATTGGTGGTTGATGACGAGAGTAATCACAGATTGATGCTAAAGGTTCATCTTGAGAATGCTGGTTATCAGGTATTGGAGGCAGAAAACGGTTTTGAAGCTCTAGGGATTTTGGAGGAGAATAGTATTGATGCAATTGTGTTAGATGTTCAGATGGATGTGATGGATGGTCTTACATTTCTTGGTAAGATGAGGGAGATGAGTTTATCGATACCGACTGTTATGTTGTCTGCCTATGATAATGTCCCTCTTGTGGTAAAAGCGATGAAATTGGGTGCTATTGACTACCTAACGAAACCTGTAAATATTGCAGATTTGATAACTATTCTGGATAGATTTATAAAATCTAAAGAGGAGCAGAAAGAGGATATTGAAACATATATTAAAGATTATAAATTTGAAGGGATATATTCTGAACATGGATTGGGTAGGGTAATAACTTTACTTAAGATGGTTGCACCCACCGATGCTACGGTATTGATAATAGGGGAGTCTGGGACAGGGAAGGAGCTTGTTGCCAGATCGATCCATAACAATTCTCCTCGGAGTAAATACCCATTTGTTGCTGTAAACTGTGCAGCATTAAATGAAAATATTATAGAAAGTGAACTATTTGGGCATGAGAAAGGTGCTTTTACTGGAGCCGTAAGTCAGAAGAAGGGTAAATTTGAGCTTGCTCATAAAGGGACGATTTTTCTGGATGAGATCGGAGAGATGCCTCTTCATACTCAGGTAAAACTGTTAAGGGTAATACAGGAAAAAGAGTTTGAACGGGTGGGTGGTGAAAAGGGGATAAAGGTTGATGTAAGAATTATAGCTGCAACCAATAGAGATTTAAAAAAGATGGTTGAGAATGGTGATTTTAGAGAAGATCTTTATTTTCGTCTGAATGTTTTCCCTATAAATATGCCCCCTTTAAGGGAGAGACCGGAAGAGATAGAACTGCTTGCAGAATTTTTTATTAAAAAGTATGTAGATAAAAATGGGAAATTGATAAAAGGGATGTCTAAGGATTTTATCAATAAGTTGAAAAATTATGATTTCCCGGGTAATGTTAGAGAACTGGAGAATATCATCGAAAGGTCAGTGATTTTAGCAAGAAGTGAAATACTTGACGGTTCTTTATTACCAGATTTTAAGCCTTGTGATGAAAAGGATTTACTTATGAAGAATAATGAAAAACAGCTTATTATAAAAGCATTGCAGGAAACGAAATATAATAAGACAAAGGCTGCTGAAATACTTGGTATCTCAAGAAGGACGCTACATAACAAGATAAAAGAGTATGGATTGGAGTGAGAGGGGAAGGGTAAATATTCAATTTTAGGTGTCTAATGTTGGTTGTAGAAGAGATTACTTCGTCACTTAGTTTTTCGCAATGGCCTTCTTGGGGCGTTATCACGAGCCCCCAAGGGGGCGTGGCGATCTCAAGTTGAAAGGTAAATATTAAGGTTGAGTAAGATATTAGATGAAGAGTAAAAGTGAGAATTAAAATCTGAAACGTTAGATGTGAGTTGTTGAAATAAGAGAGTGGTTGAGTGGGAAAGTAGTTAAGTGGTGAGTATATAAAAATTATAGTATTGGAGGTTTTATGGTAAAGGATAAGATGTGGGGTGGTCGTTTTAATCTTCCAACAAATAAGCTTGCCGAAGAGTTTAATGCTTCTATACATTTTGATAAAGAGCTTTATAAGTATGATATACAGGGTAGCATTGCCCATGCAGAGATGCTTGCAAAACAGGGCATCATAACATATGATGAATTAGAATTAATAAGAAAAGGTTTATTACAGGTGGAAGGGGAGATCGATAGGGGTGAGTTTGTTTTCAAAACAGAAGATGAAGATATACATATGGCTGTGGAGAAGAGATTGAAGGAGATTATCGGTGCTGTTGGTGGTAAATTACATACAGCAAGAAGTAGAAATGATCAGGTGGCAACAGATATAAGATTATATATGAGAGGTAGTATAGCCGATATTAAAGATGCGATAAAGGAACTAATGGGTGTGATTTTAAAAAAGGCTGAAGATAACATTGATCAGATTATGCCTGGATACACACATCTTCAAACTGCTCAGCCTGTGTTATTTCCCCATTGGATAATGGCATATTTCCAGATGCTTTTGAGGGATCATGGCAGATTTTCGGATTGTGAAAAGAGATTAAATTTATCCCCTCTCGGTTCTGGCGCACTTGCTGGGACTACATTTAATATAGATAGGTTCTTTACAGCGGAGAAACTTGGTTTTGTTGCCCCCACTGAAAATAGTATAGACTCGGTAAGTGATAGAGATTTCTTGCTGGAATTTCTATCGGATGCTTCGATATGTCAGATGCATCTATCAAGATGGGCTGAGGAGCTTATTATATTCTCCACTTCAGAATTTAAGTTTATTGAGTTTTCAGATGATTTTTGTACAGGTAGTAGCATTATGCCTCAGAAGAAGAACCCCGATATGACTGAGCTTATAAGGGGTAAAACAGGTAGAATCTATGGTAATCTCATATCTCTACTAACCACGATGAAGGGG
>JAINCL010000192.1:0-4103 GCA_036574145.1 Deferribacterales bacterium
CAAGATTAGTAATATTGCGACCAACTCCAGTAATCTAACGCCACAAGATTATGAAGAGGCTGTGAAGTTATTGGCATATCTTACTAAGATTGATAAGAATGGTGGGGCTCTTACAGTAAATGCAAATGCTGCTCTTGCTTCAAGGGTAAAGAGGGTTGGTATAGGTTTATATGGTTTGGTGGAGGCTTCAGGTAAGCCTATATTGGATCTGGAAAATGTGGGTTTTACTTCATCTAATAATTCAACAACCGTAATAAATGCTATTATTAATGCAGTTGATGACAGTAATGGTTCAAGTAGTATTTCTTCAACGGCTACAAGCTATTTTGGTAGTGCTACAATAACTAATTTACAAACTATTTTAACAAATGCTGGATTTAGCTCTGATCAATCTATAGATATCATAAACAAAGCTGCTGAACAGTTGAGTGGTTCAGGTATCCCTTCAAGCTATGTTGCTGATGCATTACAGTTAGTTGGTGATTCTGTAAATGCTTCTGTAAATGGTCAGACAATAGATAATAACACAAGTTCTATAGATGTAAATGGGATAGCTTTGTTAGAGGTTCCTATAACTTATGGGCATCCTATGACTGATAATTTTGCTATTGGTGTAAATTTGAAGTTGATAAAAGGTCGTGTTTATCAAAAAAATATTACAATCTTTAATAACGATTCAAAAGATATAGCAAAAGATATAAGGGATAGGTATGAAGAATCTAATAATTTTGCAGTTGATATAGGAGCATTATATATACCCAATGATTGGTTTAAAGTGGGTGCAGTTGCTAAATATTTAAATTCCCCAAAATTCGATAAACCTGATGGGGGAGATTTTAAAGTAAAGCCTCAGGCAAGACTTGGAGTTGCTTTTAATCCTTTTGAAACGCTTACAATTGCTGCAGATGCAGATTTAACAAAAAACAATACGGCAGTGGAAGATTATAAAAGTCAAAATGTTGGTGTTGGCGTTGAATGGGATGTATTGAAATTTTTGGCCTTGAGGGCTGGTGTATATAAAAACTTTGCCGAAAGTGATATAGGTTTGATGTATACAGCAGGCTTAGGGTTAAATTTATATCTTGTTAGGGCTGATGTGGGTGTTGCTTTTTCAGGTAAGAAAACACAGTACGATAAAAATAGTTTCCCTAATGAGGCAAGGGTTCAAGCAAATCTTTCTATAGAATTCTAAATATCTTATCTTAGGCGGGAAGGGTTAACCTTCTCGCTGGTTTTATAGAATTTGCAATATAAGTTTAGTGTGCATTTTTCACATTGTGGTTTTTTAGCATTACATATTTTTCTACCATGTTGGATTAGTTGATGGGAGATGAGTTTCCATTTATCTTTTAGGATTATTTTCATTAGATCACGTTCTATCTTATTTGGATCTGTATGTTCTGTTAAGCCAAGTCGATTGGTAATTCTCTTGACATGGGTATCCACCACTATTCCATGTGGTTGAGCATATTCAGATAATATGACATTTGCAGTTTTTCTCCCTATTCCGGGAAGTTTTGTCAGGATATCTATATTTAATGTGAGCGCACCATTATAACTATCTGTAATAATTGTTGCGAGTTGCTGGATATTTTTTGCTTTGTTTTTATAAAAACCTGTTGGTTTTATGATCTGCTCTATATCATCGATATCTGATAATGCAAGAGCAGAAAAATCTGGATATTTTTCAAAAAGTTTGGGTGTAACTTTATTAACAACTTCATCTGTACACTGGGCACTTAAAATTGTGGCAATTGTAAGTTGATATATATCTTTATGGTATAAAGAACAGGTTGCATCTGGATACAACCTGTCAAGTTCATTTAAAATTAATTTTACAACCCGAGATCTTTCCATTTAGAATCTACAATCTTTTTTATCTCTTCATCCATAGCAATATCTTCTGGCCACTCCCTCATATGCCCTTCTGATTGCCATTTTTTTGTGGCATCTATACCTATCTTTGCTCCCCAATGAGGATATGGTGATGAGTGATCAAGGGCGTCCAGTGGTCCCTCCATAATTACGATATCTCTTTTCCAATCTACATTATTACCAAGTCTCCAAAGAACTTCAGATGTATTGTGGACATTAACATCTTTATCTACAACTACAATCATCTTTGTGAACATCATTTGACCTGTTCCCCATACGAAATTCATCACTTTTCTGGCATGCATCGGGTATTTTTTATCAATGGCTAAGAACATGATATTGTGGAAAACACCTTCAAGTGGCAAAGCCATGTCAACAATTTCAGGCATCTGTTTTTTTAGAAGAGGTAAAAAGATCTTTCCTGTTGCCACACCCATATAGCAATCTTCCATTGGTGGCTTACCAACTATGGTTGTTGGGTATATGGCATCTTTTCGATGGGTGATGCAGGTTATGTGAAAGACTGGATACATATCGGCTAAGGAATAGTAGCCCGTATGATCCCCAAAAGGTCCTTCAAGCCTTAGTTCATCTATATTTACATAACCTTCAAGGACAATCTCACTATTAGCAGGTACTTCAATATCCACAGTTTCACATTTTACCAGTTCAACAGGTTTTTTCCTTATGAATCCTGCAAGAAGCATCTCGTCTATTCCATCAGGTGCTGGTGCAGTGGCTGAATATATTACTGCTGGATCAGCTCCAAGGGATACGGCTACTTCGAGTGTTTTAAGCCCCATCCGTTTTGCCTTTCTAAAATGTTCTGCTCCATGGTGATGAATATGCCAGTGCATCCCTGTGGTCTTTTTGTCGTAAACCTGCATTCTGTACATACCACAGTTTCGAGCTCCTGTTTCAGGATCTTTGGTGAAGATATTTGGTAGAGTGATAAACCTTCCAGCATCTTTGGGCCAACATTGTAGAATCGGGAATTTGAAAAGATCAATCTCGTCACCTTTTAAAATAACCTCTTTGCAAGGTCCATTTTTCACTATTTTTGGGAAAATCTGATTAAGCTCAAAAAGCATCGGTAATGACTTCATCTTGTCTATGAAATTCTGTGGAACATTTCTATCTATTAAATTTATAATTCTGTCACCAAGCTCTTCAAGGTTTTCAACTTCAAGGGCAAGGTTCATCCTTCTGGTGGACCCGAATGTATTTATTAAAAGTGGATGTTTTGAACCTTTTGGATTTTCGAAAAGTAGAGCTGGACCATAATTTTTAGAGACCCTATCGGTTATTTCTGTTATCTCCAATATTGGATCACACTCTGTTTTTATTCTTACCAATTCATTCTCTTTTTCTAGAACAGATACAAATTCTCTTAAATCTTTATATGCCATTAAAATCCTCCAATCTACATAAGATATTTTTGTTGGTGCATACATTATCTGTTTCAAACTGAATAGTTATATGATTAATGTTTGATTTTTTTAATATTTCTTCTATTTTTACTCTTATTTCCTCTGTATAACTTAAAAGTATATCTGGCACTACCACATGCAACTCAATGAAAATATCCTTTTCTCCAACATTCCAAAGATGAATGTGATGAACATTTTGAACCTTGTCTATCTTTTCTATCTGAATTTTAATTTCATCAAGATCTATATCGTTGGGTGAGCCTTCCATTAATATATGGACAGAGTTTTTTAAAATAGTAAAACTACCTTTAAGGGTATATAATCCTATAATTATTGTAATTACTGGATCGATCCAATAGATTTTAAAATAGATTATAGATAATGCTCCAATTATCACAGCAACGGAAGATAGAGCATCTGATAACATATGCAGGTAGGCAGATTTGATATTTAGATTTTCCTTTGAGCTGTTTTGTAAAAGAATTAAGGATAATATGTTACCAATAAGCCCTATTATAGCTACTATAAACATTATATTACCGGCAATCGGTTCAGGGTTAAGAAATTTTCTTACTGATTCGTAAAATAGATAGCAGATAACCCCTATGAGTATAGAAGAGTTTAATAGAGCAGCAAGTATCTCTGCTCTCTTTAATCCGAAAGTATGTTTTAAACTGTTGTCTTTTTCTCCAAGTTTAATTGCAATATAGCTTATAATTATTGCCATAGAATCTGAAAAATTATGAAAAGCATCAGATATAAGTGAAAGGCTTCCAGAAAAGATCCCACCAATTATTT
>JAINCL010000193.1:0-4355 GCA_036574145.1 Deferribacterales bacterium
CTTTCTATTGTGGAAAATGATAATGGTGAAGAGTTAATATATATAGATACTGATAAGGTTTTGGAAGGTGCAACATCATTGAATCTGAGAACTAAAAATAAACAATCTGGTAAAGATAAGATCTATATAAGGGTTGGTGGATATAATATTCCAACGGTAGCCAACGGTTTTTTTCAGACCAATAGGTACCTTTTATATGATTTTCAAAAGATCGTTTTGGATGCTTTAGAAGGAAGCTATAATATACTTGAGCTTTATTGTGGAAGTGGTTTTTTTACTATACCATTATGGAGAAATGGTAAAAAAGTTCTTGGAGTAGATAGTAATAGGATTGCCTTAGATTTACTTGGAAAAGAGATCGGCACTAAAAGATGTAAGTTGTTGGACATAAATAGAGATATTGAAAAATTAAAGTTTAATTTTGATGCGGTCTTAATGGATCCTGACAGGGATGGTGCTTCTCAAAAAGTTATAAATTATTTAGTGACAAATAAACCGCAATTAGTTGTTTATGTTTCATGTAATCCGTTAACTATGGCAAGGGATATTAAGGGGTTGATGGATCATTATTATCTTGAAAAATTTCATATAATAGATCAATTTCCTAAAACGTATCATATCGAATCAATGGCTGTTTTTAAGAGGCAATAATATGGATATTTTTATGATGGTGGTGTTAGCTTTAACGTTGGTAAATATTGTAGTTGTTTTTCTTATATTTAATAAAATAAAGTCTTTCAATACAGAAGAGTTAAAAAATCGTTTTGATGCTGTGGATAAGAGTTATAATATTATATCTGGTTTTATTAGAGATGAGATGAATGCCACAAGGGGAGAGATTAGCAGGATCTTTGTGGATCAGCGTAGTGAGCTTTTGAATAATTTTGAGAAGTTATCAGATATGACTGCTAAAAAGATTGGTGAATTAAACTCGTTTCACAAAGATCAATTCGATACATTTTCTAAGAATCTTTCCAATTTTACATCGGTTACCGGTGATCAGTTCAATAATATGAAAGAGGCATTCGAAAATGGTTTTGAAAAGGTGAGGAGTGAATTAAATAGTTCGCTCAAATCTCTTTCGGAGACAAATATTAAAACACTTCAAGAGCTTGGTAAGATGCAAGGGGAAAAGCTTGATAATCTGATTGTTAATCTTACAAAATTAACTGAATCGATGGAAAATAAATTTGATGGTTTGAAGAGGATGGTGGATGATAAATTGGAGAAGATCAGGGATGACAACTCGAAACAGCTGGAACAGATGAGACAAACCGTTGATGAAAAATTACAGGGGACATTGGAAAAAAGGCTTGGTGAGTCATTTAAGATTGTTAGTGAAAGATTGGAGCTTGTGCACAAAGGTTTGGGTGAGATGCAAGCACTTGCGACAAATGTCGGAGATCTTAAAAAGGTTTTAAGTAATGTGAAAACCAGAGGTATCTTTGGTGAAATACAACTGGAGAATCTTCTTGAACAGGTATTGGTGCCTGAGCAGTATCTTAAAAATGTATCAACCAAAAATAATGGTGAAAGGGTGGAGTTTGCAATTAAATTACCCGGAAGAAGTGAAGATAAGAATGAATATGTATTGTTACCGATAGATGCAAAATTTCCTATGGAAGATTATAACAGTCTTATAATCGCCAGTGAAACAGGCGATTTGAGCGGTGTTGAAAGCTATGTGAAACAATTGGGACAGAAGATAAAATCTTTTGCGAGAGATATTAATAGTAAGTATATAAATCCACCTTTTACTACAGATTTTGCTATACTTTATTTACCGGTGGAAGGGCTTTTTGCTGAAGTTGTTAAAAGGGTTGACCTTGTTTCCGAAATCCATAGAAACTATAAAGTCATTATAGCTGGTCCTACGACATTATGGTCTATTTTGAATTCTTTACAGATGGGATTTAGAACTCTTGCAATACAGAAGAGGTCAAGTGAAGTTTGGAAACTTTTAGGTGCAGTCAAAACTGAATGGGGGAAATTTGGCGAGGTACTGGATAAGGTAAAAACAAAACTTGAACAGGCAACAAACACAATAGATGATGCCAAAAAGAAAACAGAAACGATAGGGAGGAAATTGAGAGAGGTGGAGGAATTATCCCAGACAGAGGCTGAGAAGATATTGGAAAAATGATTTATGGTCCAATTATGAAAAGATAAAAAAGTCTTGATTAATAGGAGCAATGATATACATTGGCGTTTAGGTGTCTTTGAAAAATTATATGTGAACGAGATTTTAAAAGGTAGTTA
Source organism: Deferribacterales bacterium (assembly GCA_036574145.1). GTDB lineage: Bacteria > Chrysiogenota > Deferribacteres > Deferribacterales > Calditerrivibrionaceae > Calditerrivibrio. Next base: position 2,260 of record JAINCL010000193.1, read on the forward strand.
ATGATTTTTTCCTTCTAAATAAGGTAAAAGGCATCCGATAACTTTAGGGATACAGGTCATCCTAACAGAGTATTTTGATTTGTTACCTTCCCTTTCTAAATTGAGGATTCCAAGCTTTTGCATTATGTTAAGGTGTTTGGCGATGTTACTCCTTTCAAAATCGAAGTTTGATTCGATTTCAAATGCATACATGGGGGAATCCCATAAAAGCCTCAAAATTTTCAGTCTCGTAGGGTTTGATATCCCTTTGAATATTTGACTTAACTCTAAAATTTGTTCTTCTGTAATATCTTGTAAGTGTATCTCCATTTACATCACCTAAATTTTATTTATATATAAAATTTATAAAAAATCAATATTTATAATTAAAAAAGTGGGGTTTTCCCCCACTCACTTTTATATTTTATTTAACTTGAGCTTTACCTGGTCCTGAGTACATAATAGTTGCATTTAAGTAGTACATGTTGCTTACATCAGCTTTGCAGTCATCTTTTAATCCAAAATACATTTCTCCAGCTCTTGCACCTGTAGCACAAACAAATATTATATATTTATCTTTTGGCAATTGGGAAAGAACCTTTTCACAACCTTTTTCTTTATATATATCATTGATATATATATGTTTAGCTCCCTCAAAATGTCCAGCAGCAAATTCAAAAGGTGTCCTTACATCTACAATTAACACATTTGTAGGTTTTTTAGCTTGAATTTCATTTACAAAGAACTCTTTATCTACTTGCCCCTCTTCTTTGCCAGGTTTTATTTTATCAATTACAACCTGTTTTACTTCAGGCTTAACAGGTGTTACAACCTGAGTTTTTTCAGCAGCACAGCCAAATGAGAAAATTAAAGCTCCAATGAGATAAATTAATAATTTTTTCATAGTATCATCTCCTAAAAGTTATTATAAATTACCATTGAATACAAAAGTCATCTTATAACCGGCATTGAATATTTTATCAGCAGCTTCGTAATTATCTTTAGGTTCAGTAGAGCCGGTTACAATTATTTTTTTAGATTTATCAACGTTATCCTTTAAAAATTTGTCAACTTCGTTATATTTTACTACGATTGCACCATTTCCCAAATATTTTTTAGCACCCTTAATTGTTACTTCCTGATAATATGCTCCATCTACCCATACAGGACCTTTAACAAAGGCTTTAAGATTAGTATACCCTTTTTCCTTAAACTGTTTTAGATCGCTTAAACTCATAGGGCATGGTCTACCTACACCTGCTATTATCTCAACATCTTTAGGAAGACCAAGTTTTTCAAATTCTGGATAAAGTCTCTCAAATTTTGCATCAAAAATATTTATAGCTGTTGGTATGTGCCCCTCATCATAATTTCTAGCTGGCCTTGCGTCAACAAATATAACCTCTTTTGTTTTGTTAATTGCAGCGGGTAGTTTTGATTTTGCATACTGAAAATCGATGGGGATCAAATTATTCTTGGCGCATTCTTCCATTATCACCTGAGCTGGAGGTAAAACTATAGATGGACCTTCAGCGAAAAGGGGTAGAGCAAAAAGTACAATTAAACATAGTGCATAAAACTTAGTTTTTAACATGTGGCCTCCTTATGTTATAGTTTTGTGAAATAAACTTCACAAAGATATATTAACATAGAGAAATAGATTGTCAATATTTTTTTACAGAGTATATAATTTTTTTTCTTTATTTGTAATCTAAAATATGTAAAGTATTTTATATACCCGAATACGATTAGTGGACAAAAAAATATTGACAGATTAGGGGAATATTATGTAATAATATAAAAACAATTTTAGGAACGTAGCTCAGTGGGAGAGCATTGCGTTGACGTCGCAAGGGTCAGGGGTTCGACCCCCCTCGTTCCTATTTTTGAAGATTAGATATTGTAAAATTTAAATATTCTTTAGTCAATAATTGTCATTCTTTTAAATAAGAAAATTTTAGTCACCCATCAATTATTATTGATTTTTTCAATAATAAAGTATATAAAATTATAAAATTTTAGAGGTGATCATATGGATTTTAAACAGATAGAAGCCTTTGTTTATGTTGCTAAATATAAATCTTTTTCGAGGGCAGCTGAAAAAATGTTTCTAAGTC
>JAINCL010000194.1:0-4858 GCA_036574145.1 Deferribacterales bacterium
TGGATGTTTATCCTCCATAAATGCTGGTCCTGCAATATCTATATGAATCCATGGATAATCTTCAATAAACTCCTGCAAAAATAGAGCACCCATAATAGCACCAGCTTCTGTCCTTTTCTTTGAAATATTTTGTAAATCTGCTACTTTACTCTTCAATCTATCTTTATACCTATCATAAAGTGGCAATCTCCATATATCCTCATAGTTCTCCTTAAAAGCCTTCTCCATTTTAACAGCATATTGTTCATTATTAGTAAAATAACCTGCAATAAAGGATCCTAAAGCAACAACACAAGCACCTGTAAGGGTAGCCACATCAATTATTAATGAAGGGTTCTCTTTTACAGCCATAGCTAAAGCATCAGCCAATATTAATCTACCCTCTGCATCGGTATTTAATATCTCCACTGTCTTACCACTATACGATTTGATAATATCACCTGGTCTATATGCAGTGGCGCCTATTGTGTTTTCCACCAGAGGTATAAACACCACAAGATTTACATCTGATGTTAATTCAGCCAAAGTATTAATAACACCAAAAACAATAGCTGCACCAGACATATCAGATTTCATAGTCTCTATACTTCCGGTAGGTTTAAGATTTGTACCACCAGAATCGAATGTCACACCTTTACCAACAAGTGCTATCTTTTTATCCTTATCAGGATTACCTATATATGATAACTTTACTAGAAAAGGTTTATGTTGACTCCCAGATCCAACCGCATCTATCAGATTTAAACCATTCTTTTTTATCTCTTCATGATTTAATACTGTCAACTCTATCTTTGGTGCAAGGTTTTCTTTTATAAATTTTACAAAGTTTTCTGGAGTTAGTTCATTAGGTGGCGTATTAATAAGATCTCTTACCAAAAAGATATTTTTAAATAATATGTTAGCTTCATTTATAAATCTACACTCATTAAAATAATTATAGATTTTATCATGTAAAATCAATTTTGCAGATACAGTATTTTCATCACTTTTTTTATACTTATTAAAACTATACAAACCAAAATATAAACCTTCAATAAATTTCTTTGTTAGTGAAAAATCGTTTTTTATAGAATAAAATTTTTCTATCTCATAGTATACAAACTCAGCATCACCACAAGATAATTTTTTTATCTCTTCAGAAAACTTTCTACCTAATTCAGCAACTCTAAAAAAATCATACTTTTCATCAGGCATTACTAAAAAAAAGTAATTATGAAGTTTATCTTTTTTTAAAGTAGTCACTTTACATACTTCATAATTTTTCGTCTTTACATTATCCAACAATCTTAAAACAGTTAAAATCTCTCTATTTTTCAAATAAGTACATAACTCATCACCTTTTTTAATTACAGGAACGATATAATTATTGTATCTATTTTCAGATTTAAAATTTAAAATTTCCACGGGTAAACACATTTAATTTTTCCTCTCCAATTCTTTTAATAATGCCAAAGCATCCTCTATCAAAACAGATTTATGATATATCTCTATAAACTGTTTCAATTTTTTCTTCCCCTCATCTATATCACCTTTTTCTATAAAATCAAGAGATGATTTAAACATCGCTATCTCTTGATCTGTTACCTCATCCTTTCCAGCCCAATAAAGTTCATCTTCACTAACCTGTTCTGTAGCTTTAGCTCCAGCCACAACTACCTTAGTCTTTTCCCTACTACTCTTTATCTTCTCTAAATTTTCTACTTTTGCTTTAGATTTACTCACAAGTTCCACTGTTTCAGCATACAAAAATGAAGCAATCACCAACATAATCATACTTAATATAAAAATATTCTTCATATTATACCTCCCTAAATTTTTGACTTAAGTTCCAAAAGTTTCTTTTCCCAAATATTGTAATTATCTTTATCATTCAATTTTTTATATGCTTTAAGCAAGTTTTGTATATAAACAAAATTACCACTCAAATCAAATGCTTTTTTATAGTAATTTAAAGCATTTTTATAGTCATTTTTAATATAATAGATATTACTGGTATCATTATAAAATGCTGGATTAACCCTGCCGGACTTTTCTATCACTTTAGATAGGTGTAATGCATCATCGATTAAAGCAAATTTATATAACCTATATATAGCATTTTCCGGTTTAATCTTATTATCTTTTATATAATTTAAAATCTCATTATCCCTGACCTTCTGCAACTCTGCAATAGAACTACTATATGATGATATAAAATTATATGGGAAAATTATATTAATTTTTTCAAAGTCGAATGTTGGTGGTTTATAACTCTCCCACCCCTTCTCTGTGGTAGTTATAGTTAGATCTTTATTGTAATGTTTATTATACAAATTCAATCCCTGTTTCCATGCATCATAAAAAGAGGATCTTATAAATGTTGTTTCTAAAGGGATATAAAGTCTATTTTCGTATTCTATAAAATCAGATCTTTTCAAACCGTAATTTTCAATCTCTTCTGGTAAAATCCCAGTATCAAACATAACAAAGATATGGCCAGGAATATCCACAAAAGCTGTTTTTACTCCCAATGCTTCAAGTAAAGATGATATAAAAGCAACAAGATCATCACAATCACCAGTTTTTCTCTTCAAAGTATCTGTTGGATACTGCACATAATCTATTATATTTATATTTCCTGAAGCAGAAGAGTATGGACTATTAGGATCCTGTAAATATTTAATACCGTATGTTTTCATAAATTCAAATACCGAAACACCGAAGGATATATTAGCTGAAATAATCTTTTTAGGAATATTATTGATAATCTCCCTTGATAAATCTAATATATTTGGATCTCTTGGTGTAATAAATGTTGCAAGCTTCTTCTTATCATCCCAAACAAGGGCATTCTTCTCATAAACATTTAAAGTAGCTACAGATGTAAACTCTTTTTCTTTACCATCCTCTACATAAGAAGCTTTAAGAGTAGCTTGGAATTTACTATTCTCTGTTAGATGTAATAGTTTATTATTAAAAACAGCCTTAAGTTTAATATTTTCTATTTTTTGTGGTTCTATTAATTCGACCATCCCTTCAGTTGGAAAATCCATTAACCCTTTTACAAAAATTGAGTATTTAAGATTTCTTAACTGTTTTTGTGTATTATTCTTTATGGAAAGTTCTATAACAGGATTGTTGTCAGCATAGTTCTTATATTGATTTGCAAATATCGGATACTCCTTAGTTACAGTAAGTATAACTTGTGCTGCAGTTTTTATACTTAAATACTCTGCTTTAGCTTTAACTCTTTTTTCATCTAAACCCAAATCTCGTTCAAATGCTAAAATATTTCGTTCCAATTTATCTTTTATTTTTTCGAAAGCATCTTTAAGTGCTGAAACGACACCTTCACTTTCATTAATATGATAACCTGAACCACCCTCAAATAATACAGTATAATCTTTTTCTAAAAAAACATTACCTAATTTTATCTCAATATTCGAAGTAAAAAGATTTAGATTTGAGCCAAGCTTACTAGGCATCTGTTTAGAATCTGTCTTCAGAAGAATAATTAGATCTATAAGCTGCTCCTTAGCCTCAGAGTAATAAAATGGTAAATCACAAACTTCAGCTTTTATATCCACAAACTCAAACTTATGTTTTCTAATAATATTTCTAACTTCATCAGTAATGAAATTAATATTACATGATACAAGCCCTATTTTAGTCTCTTTTTTATCACTTCCGATGATACCAAGTGATATCAGATCATCTTTTAACTGTTTACTATCAATTGCATATAGAAAATATACTGAAGAACTTAATTCTGATGAATATCGTGCAAAAGGAGCCACAACAGGGACATATTTAGATGATTGAACAAAGATCTTTTTATCAATTTCAAGTATTTTGGTCCTATCAATATTTGGAACAATCTCGTCAATTGCCTCCCTCAAACCCTTAGTTTCAACCCTTTTTGCCAAAATCTGTTCTATATTGTCTGTTTTTTGTAGAGATGTATATTTCATGTCGGCTATCTTAAAAATAAACTGTGAACTTTTTCCTTTCTTAATAACATCATTAAAAATCTCTTTGTATTTTAGATCTGTTTTATCGTAAAGTATTTTACTTTTTTCGGCATCTCCTATTAAATTATATACATATGCTAAAAATTCTGCCTCCGAGATCTGATTAAAATCTATCAAAGACTCAAGTTTTTTTAAATTATCTGCTATCTCTGAAATAGAACCCTTTATAACTGCATTAGCAATAGCAATTTTTATCCTTTCAAATAAATCCCCCTTCAGATCCTTTGAAGATAGATTTAAAGGGGAAACATCTAAAATAAACACTGACTTATCAACGCCACTTAAAAACTGTTCAACTTGTTTCTCTATCTTAGATGTAATAGTAACAGTTTTTATTTTTAATTCCTTTTTCGATTCTATATACTTTTTATTTTCATCAAATCTAAATTTAACGTTTGTTACATCACCATCATTATAAATAAAAGCAATGTTATTATTCCTGAAATCAACATTGCCTAAAATTTTACCACTTAATAGAATTAATCCCTTTTCTGATGAGCCGATTTCTATATTGGTAATATTTAATATACCATTCCTATCCACCACTAATCCATCTTTCAAATTATTCATTAAAGTATTAGAAAATTTAGCACTACTAATGGAAATAACAACTGATGTAGCATTTTCTATCAACAGATACTGACCTATGAAAGAATCATCACCTGCATCTTTAACTATTATTGAATAATTTTTACCTTTTATTGTTACAGGCTGTTCTCTACTACCATTTAATTTTATCTTTCCATTTACCTCTAATTTATATTCACCTGTAAACTCAATAACTACACCAGATTCAGCAACTACCTCAACTCCATTATTTATATAACTATCTTTATTTATTAAATAAG
>JAINCL010000195.1:0-22136 GCA_036574145.1 Deferribacterales bacterium
CCTAATATAGCAAATATATTTGAGGTATATACGATGAAAGGATCTGTAGTAATTGCAAAAATAGCTGGTATTGAATCGAGAGCAAAGACAAGATCTGTGACCTCTATTACAGAAAGTGCTAACAAAAGTGTAGTAACATGCCGCTTATCATCTATTCTGACAAAAAATTTACCATTTTGATGATCTTTTGTAACAGGATAAAACCGTTTGATAAATCTTACAAGTCTATTATTTTCAACATCTATCTCATCATCATCCTTTTTTAAAGCCATCTTCACAGCACTATATACCAGAAACAGACCAAATATATAAAATATCCAGTGGAATTTTTCCACAAGGGTAACCCCAAGAATAATCATCGCTCCCCTCATGATAATAGCACCAAAAATCCCCCAGAAAAGTATCTTATGTTGATATTCATCAGGCACATCAAATGTTTTAAATATAAGAATTATCACGAATAAGTTATCTACACTGAGAGATTTTTCTATAATGTAGCCTGTAAAAAATTTAAGAGCCTGATCTTCACCATTAAATATATAAATACCTATATTGAAAATAAAAGCAATACCTATCCATATAGCGGAAGTTATCACGGCTTCTCTTACACTTATTTTATGTGCTTTTTTATTGAAAATTCCTAAATCGAGAATAAGCAAGACAAAGACTATAATATGAAAAACTATCCAGCCTATCGTATGATGCATAAAAACCTCCCAAAAAAAAGTGGGGATAGACCCCACTTAGTATTATTAACTATTTTTTATAAATTTATACTTTTCAGAAACTATATAATTCGAACCAGTACCCGCAGGTATCAATCTACCCATAATAACATTCTCTTTAAGCCCTCTTAAGTGATCTATCTTACCTATACATGCTGCATCGGTAAGCACCCTCGTTGTCTCTTGGAAACTTGCCGCTGAGATAAAGCTTTCTGTATTCAATGCCGCCTTTGTGATACCCTGCAAAACAACTCTACCTTTTGGTGGCACTAACCCTTTACTTATCAATTCCTGCTGAACCTTCAGAAATTCATGTTTATATACCTCTTCACCCGGCATGAAATCTGAATCACCAATATCCTCAATAACAACCTTTTTTAGCATCTGCCTCACTATTATCTCTATATGCTTATCATTGATACTAACACCCTGTTTACGATAAACTGTCTGGATTTCGTTAACAAGATATTTCTGAAGTTCATCCTCACCCAATACAGCTAATATATCATGTGGGTTTACAAGACCATCAACTATAGGCTCACCAGCTTTTATCTTATCTCCATCCCTAACATTGATATATTTCTGAACAGACACATTATAATTTTTTCTATCCCCTGTTTCGGGGTTTTCAATAATAACCCTTCTTAAACCTTTAGAAATACCTTCAATCTTAACAACTCCATCTATCTCAGCAATAATAGCTGGTTCTTTAGGTTTTCTTGCCTCAAACAATTCAGAAACCCTAGGCAAACCGACGGTAATATCCTTTGTTTTCATTGTTTCCTTTGGTATCTTAGCAATAACGTCGCCTGGAAGAACCATAGAATGTTCATCGACATTTATTATAGCTCCCACAGGTAGGATATACCTATGTATAGTTTTATTATTTTCATCTTTTATAGATATCCTTGGCTGTCTTTTCTCTCGGGTATTACTAATAATTATCTTTTGAGCAATTGATGTTGCTGGATCTATCTCTTCTTTTAAAGTCTCACCTTCTATAATATCACCAAATGCTACTTTACCGGCAAATTCTGTAAGAATTACAGAAGCATAAGGATCCCATTCAGCAATCAGAGTACCCTGTTTTATCTCTTGACCATGTTTTACATTTAATCTTGTACCATAGTTAACAGTATACTTCTCCAAAATCCTTCCAGTTTTATCCACCAACTGAACAGTACCATTTTTATTAAGAACAACATCCTGACCAAATCTGTTTGTAACTATTCTTACATCTACAAGTTCCACAATTCCACCAAATTTAGCATGGATATTAGAAGCCTCAGTTGCAGTAGAAGCAGCACCACCGATATGGAATGTTCTCATCGTAAGCTGAGTACCAGGCTCACCAATAGATTGAGCTGCTATTATACCAACAGCCTCGCCAATTTCGACCTCTCTTCTTGTAGCGAGATCCATACCATAACAATATTTACATACTCCATGCTCCAACTCACAAGTTAAAACGCTTCTCACTTTGATTCTATCGATACCAGCCTTTTCTATTACTTCAACTATCTTTTCATCGATAAGTGTATTTGCAGGTATCAGTAACTCATCTGTTATAGGGTCATAGACATCTTCAAGGGTATATCTTCCAAAAACCCTTTCACCTAAAGGTTCTATTATTTCGCTACCTTCCATCAGAGCAGTCATCTCGATACCTTTTATCGTATTACAATCCTCAGCTAAGATTATAACATCTTGCGAAACATCCACTAGTCTTCTCGTGAGATAACCGGCATTTGCTGTTTTAAGAGCTGTATCAGCAAGACCTTTTCTTGCACCGTGTGTTGATGTAAAGTATTGCGAAACGCTCAACCCTTCTCTAAAGTTTGCAGTAATAGGAGTTTCTATAATCTCTCCTGATGGTTTAGCCATCAAACCCCTCATACCTGCAAGCTGACTTATCTGAGCTTTACTACCCCTTGCTCCTGAGTGTGCCATTACATAGATCGGGTTATAGAACTTCTTTCTCTTCTCATTGCTAGATTTATCACCACCTTGATTTTCAAGGGTTTTCATAAGGTACTTAGTAATCTCATCATTAGCATTAGACCATATCTCAACGATCTGGTTATACCTCTCACCAGAAGTCAAGGCACCCTCTTTATAGTTCATATCAATTTCAAGGACTTTTTTCATCGCTTCATCAATAATTCTGTCCTTCTCATCTGGGATAATAAGGTCATCTATACATATAGAATAACCAGCTTTAGTAGAATATTTAAAACCCAGATCTTTTAGATTATCAAGAAATTGTGCAGTTGCATAATTCCCTTTTTTATTGTAGATCTCTTCCACAAGTTTTACAATCTTCTTTTTCTCAAGTACATCATTTATAATCTCAAAAGGTAAACCTTCAGGAAGTATTTTATAAAGTATAACCCTTCCCAATACAGTATCGTATAACTTACCATCTATCCTTACCTTTACAAAGGCATTAATATCTACCCTTTCCTGATCGAGTGCGATAAGAGCTTCTTCTGGTGAAGCAAAGATCATCCCTTCACCTTTAGCATTTTTTATCCCACGACTGAGATAATAGATACCAAGTACCATATCCTGAGTAGGAACTGCCAGAGGTTTACCACTTGCAGGTGATAATATGTTGTATGGAGCAAGCATTAAAACTTTCGCCTCCATCTGTGATTCCACAGAAAGTGGGACATGCACCGCCATCTGGTCACCATCAAAGTCAGCATTGAAGGCAGGACATACGAGTGGGTGTAACTGAATAGCCTTACCTTCCACCAATACCGGTTCAAATGCTTGAATACCAAGTCTATGTAATGTTGGTGCCCTGTTCAAAAGTACAGGATGCTCTTTTATAACCTCTTCCAATACATCCCATACCTCTTCTCGCTGCTCTTCCACCATTCTTTTTGCCTGTTTTATAGTCAACGCAAGACCTTTCTCTTTTTCAAGTTTATAGTATATAAAAGGTTTAAATAGTTCCAATGCCATCAATTTTGGAATACCGCACTGATGCATCTTAAGATGTGGACCTGCAACGATTACCGAACGTCCAGAATAGTCAACTCTTTTACCCAAAAGGTTTTGCCTAAATCTACCCTGTTTACCTTTAATCATATCGCTAAGGGATTTAAGTGGTCTCTTATTGGAACCTCTTATTACTCTACCCCTTCTACCATTATCAAACAATGCATCGACAGCTTCCTGAAGCATCCTTTTTTCATTTCTAATGATTATTTCAGGGGCATTTAACTCTATCAGTCTCTTTAATCTATTATTTCTGTTTATAACTCTTCTATATAGGTCATTTAGATCTGATGTAGCAAATCTACCACCATCTAGCGGTACAAGTGGTCTCAACTCAGGTGGTATAACAGGGATAACATCCATTACCATCCATTCAGGTTTATTACCGCTCTTTCTAAATGCTTCTAATATTTTGAGACGCTTAGATATTTTCAATTTTTTCTGATCACTGGTGGCTTCTCTTAATTCACTTTTCAGTTCAGGAATCATAATATCAAGATCGATCTTTCTAAGAAGATCTTTGATAGCTTCAGCACCCATTTTAGCCACGAAGGAGTTAGGACCGTACTTATCCACAAGCTGTCTATATCTATCCTCAGAAATTATCTCCTGTTCAGCAATCTCTTTAACATTCTTTGGATCTATAACTACATATGATTCGAAATATACTATTCTTTCAATATCTTTTACACTCATGTCGAGGATAGTTCCTATACGGCTTGGAGTACTCTTGAAAAACCATATATGTACCACAGGAGTAGCAAGTTCGATATGCCCCATCCTTTCGCGTCTAACCTTAGATTGAATAACTTCAACACCACATTTTTCGCAAACAATACCTCTGTGTTTCATCCTTTTATATTTACCACAAAGACATTCCCAATCCTTTACAGGACCAAAAATCTTAGCACAAAACAGACCATCTCTTTCAGGTTTGAATGTTCTGTAATTTATTGTTTCAGGTTTCGTTACCTCACCATGTGACCATGATCTTATCTTCTCAGGTGAGGCTATCTTTATCCTAATTGCATCAAAAAAAGTCGGGCTCTTTTCATTCGTTAAATTTTCTTTAGCCATATATACTTAGCCCTCCATTAATTATTATCTTCATTTTTAAGATCATCTTTTGTTAATAGCTCTACATCAAGCCCAAGACCTTGAATCTCCTTAATAAGCACATGGAAAGATTCAGGCATGCTTGGTTTGAAACTAAAATTACCATTAACAATAGACTCATAAACTTTTGTTCTACCTTCTACATCGTCAGACTTAACGGTAAGCATCTCCTGGAGTATGTTGGATGCACCATAAGCTTCAAGTGCCCATACCTCCATCTCTCCAAGTCTCTGACCACCAAATTGTGCTTTACCACCAAGTGGCTGCTGGGTAACAAGTGAGTATGGACCAGTAGACCTTGCATGCATTTTTGTTTCTACAAGGTGATGTAATTTCATCATATACATAACACCTACTGTTACTTCCTGCTCAAATCGTTCACCTGTCCTACCATCGTAAAGCACTGTCTGACCATCAGGCTGAAAACCAGCTTTCTGTAACAATTCCTTTATGTCATATTCTTTTGCTCCGTCAAATACAGGTGTAGCAACATATAAACCTAATGCTTTGGCTGCCCAACCAAGATGAGTCTCCAATATCTGTCCAACGTTCATCCTTGAAGGAACGCCAAGCGGGTTCAAAACAATTTCAACAGGTACACCATTTGGCAAATATGGCATATCCTGTTCTGGAAGTATTCTCGAAATTACACCTTTATTACCATGCCTACCAGCCATCTTATCTCCAACCATCAGCTTCCTCTTAACAGCTATATAAACCCTTACAGATTTTAAAACTCCGGCAGGCAATTCATCACCCTTCTCTATCTTAGATTTCTTATCTTTAAACTTCTCTTCAACCTGTTTTAATTTAGTAAAATAGATATTATTAATATTTGTTATTTCAGATTCTATTGCATCTTTATCAACTATAGGTAAACCTATCAATGTAGAATAATCAAGAGCCGAAAGTATTTCTGGTGTAAGAGTATCACCTTTTTTCAGATTCATATCATTTACATTAACAGCTTTAGCTAATTTTTTACCTTCAAGAAGCTTGATTATAGATTGTTTCCTTGTCTCATCAAGGGCCATCATCTCTATTTTATAATTACGCTGTATCTCATTAAGCTCATTCTTTTCAATTTTAGCTGTGCGATCGTCCTTTTCCACACCCCTTCTTGTCATAACAACAACATCCACAACAACACCAGATATACCGGATGGCACGCGTAAAGATGCATCTTTAAAATCACCAGCCTTTTCTCCAAAAATAGCTCTTAAAAGCTTCTCTTCTGGAGTTGTCTGGGATTCACCTTTTGGGGTTACCTTCCCCACCAGGATATCACCATCTTTAACCTTAGCACCTATTCTAATGATGCCGCTTTCATCCAGATCTTTTAGAGCCTCTTCACTTACGTTGGGGATATCTCTAGTTATCTCTTCAGGTCCTAGCTTTGTATCCCTTGCTTCGATCTCAAACTCTTCAATATGTATAGATGTATATGCATCCTCTTTAACCAGTTTTTGTGATACAAGTATAGAGTCCTCATAGTTATACCCCATCCAGGGCATAAATGCCACAACCACATTTCGACCAAGAGCAAGATCCCCTCTATCTGTAGCAGGACCATCAGCTATAATATCACCTTTTTTCACAACTTGATTTTTTGTAACTAAAGGTTTATAGTTAATACATGTGTCCTGGTTAGTTCTTCTATATTTATCAAGCTCATAAACATCAATACCAAATTCACCATCTTCCTGATAACCTATAATTATCCTTCTTGCATCCACATACTGAACTATACCATCCCTTTTGGCAACAATCACAGCCCCAGAATCTATTGCAACCTTCCTTTCTAATCCTGTACCTACAATAGGTGCATCAGTCCTTACAAGAGGAACTCCCTGCCTTTGCATGTTTGAACCCATGAGCGCCCTGTTGGCATCATCATGTTCAAGGAAAGGGATCAAGGCTGTTGATACAGATACCATCTGGTTAGGTGCGACGTCAATATACTGAATATCTGCCACATTGGCAGTTAATACCTCACCTTTATGCCTTGCAATTACATGCTCATCCACAAATCTTCCATCTTTATCCAGCTTTGCATTAGCCTCTGCTATATAATAATCTTCCTCTTCAATAGCAGACATATATACAACTTCATCTGTAACTCTACCATCAACTACCTTTCTGTAAGGTGTTTCTATGAAACCATACTCATTAACCCTTGCATACGTAGTCAAAGATGTAATCAAACCGATATTTGGACCTTCAGGTGTCTCAATAGGACATAATCTACCATAATGAGATGTATGAACATCTCGAACTTCAAATCCAGCTCTATCTCTATTTAATCCTCCAGGTCCCAATGCAGAAAGTCTCCTCTTATGGGTAACTTCACTTAATGGGTTTGTCTGATCCATAAACTGAGATAACTGATAGCTACCAAAAAATTCCTTTATCGATGATGATAATGGCTTAGCATTCAATAGATCCTGTGGAGATAGATCTTTTGTATCCTGGATACTCATCCTCTCTTTCACAGTCTTTTCCATTCTAACCATACCTATTCTAATATGGTTTTGAAGCTGTTCACCAACTGCTTTAATTCTACGATGTCCAAGATGGTCTATATCATCTACTTTGTCTTCACCAAGCCTTATATTGTTTAAAACCCTCAAAGTCTCAACTATATCTTCATTTGTAAGGGTTGTTAACTCCAACGGTTTATCTAATTTTAATCTTTTATTTATTTTAAGTCTACCAACCCTTGACAAATCATACCTTTTATCATTAAAGAATAGGTTTTCGAAATATGTTTTTGCTGTTTCTATGGTTGCTGGCTCACCAGGTCTCATCTTCTTATATATTTCCAGCAATGCTTCCTCTTGGGATTCAATTTTATCAGCTTCCAGCATATCTCTAATGGCATTGTCACTTCCTGACTTCTCCACCAACAACACTTTAAATTCTTCGATCCCATTTTCTTGCAGTTTATCAAGTAATTCAGCAGACACTTTTGTATTACTTTTGACTAATAGTTCACCATCTTTAGAAACTATATCTTCAGGAAAAAATGTTTCTGAAATGTCTTCAAATTGGCATTCCATTTTATTAATTCCCAATCTGGAAAGTTTTTTAATCAAACCTTTAGAAAACTTATGCCCTGCCTTATATACGACCTCACCATTTTCTGTTTTTATATCTAAGCTATTTCTTCTACCAAGTAAATCTTCAGGATTAAAATATCTTATAAATTTTAGACCATTGAATTGAATGGTTTCTGTTTTATAAAACAGATTTAAAATCTCCTGCTCAGTTAAACCGAGAGCCTTCAATAGAACTGTAGCCAATATTTTTCTTTTTTTATCTATTCTAACATAAACAAAGTTTTTTGTATCAAACTCAAAATCTATCCATGAACCTCTATAAGGAATAATTCTCGCACCATATAAATGCTTTTCAACCACACTCTTACCAGCAGTAAGATCTTCAAAGAATATCCCTGGTGATCTATGAAGCTGACTTACTATAACCCTTTCAACACCATTTATAATAAAGGTCGCTCTATCTGTCATTAATGGAATATCACAAAGATATACATCAGACTCCTTAGCCGATACAACAACCTTTTCATTCCCTTCATCACTATTCTCATAACATACCAGTCTAACCCTTACTTTTAAGGGTGCTCCGTAGGTTGTTTTTCTTATTATGGATTCTTTAGCATCATACTTCGGCTTATCTATTGAATAACTCACATATTCAAGAACCGAAGTTTCATTGAAATCTGTAATTGGGAAAATTTCTCTAAAGACCTGCTCAAGTCCTTTATATTCCCTTTCTTCAGGTTTTTTATCCATTTGCAAAAATTCAAGATAAGAATTTTTCTGGACTTCAACCAGATCTGGCATATCTATAACTTTTTTTATTCTTGAAAAATTTAATCTCTGAATAGGATTGGTAGATCTTGTCATTTCTCCACCTATAGGTTTTTTTATGTTATTTTATTTATTAATAGTAAAAAAGGAGGCTATAAGCCTCCACTTATAAAAATATCTTACATTATTATTTAATTTCAACTGTAGCACCAGCTTCAACAAGTGCTGCTTTAATCTTTTCAGCTTCCTCTTTCTTAACACCTTCTTTAACTGGCTTTGGTGCCTCATCAACAAGAGCTTTAGCCTCTTTAAGACCAAGACCTGTCAATTCTCTAACAACTTTGATAACTTGTACTTTCTGTGGTCCGCCACTTACCAATATTACATCGAATTCAGTTTTCTCTTGAGCAGCTTCAGCAGCACCACCAGCTGCAGCAGCAGGTGCAGCCATCATAGCAACAGGAGCAGCAGCAGATACTCCAAACTTCTCCTCAAGTTCCTTGACAAAGTTAGCAAGTTCAATTACTGTCATATTTTCGATAAATTCAATTACTTGTTCTTTAGTCACAGACATTTAAGTCCTCCATTATCAATTATTTTTTTTGTCTTTAATTGCATTAAGCACATTTAGCAAGCTTCTTGGAACATTTGCAAGCAATGAAACAAAATTCTTCACTGGAGCATTCATAGATCCAAGCATTCTTGCAAGTAACTCTTCTCTCGATGGGAGATCAGCAAGAGCTATAACATCTTCCTTCGCTAACCTTGAACCTTCAAAATATCCAGATCTGATTTCAAATTTCTTGAAATCTTTAGCAAATTTCTTCAGAAGCTTGGCAACCTCTGTAGGCTCTCCGAAAACTATAGTGCATGCGGTCTGTTCTTTTAAATCATTGTCAAGTGCACTAATACCATTAGCATTGAGTGCAATCTTCAAAAGTCTATTTTTAACTACTCTAAAATCGTTGCCCGTCGATTTTATAGCAGACCTAATAGCTGTTAACTCAGGGAATGTACACCCTTTGTAATCAGCCAAAAAAATTGCAGTGGACTTTTCAATTTTGGCCTTTAACCCATCAACTAACTTATGTTTATCACTTCTTTTCAACTCTTCCTCCTGAATTCCGGCCTATCTATTATAACCGATTTCCGCAGGATTTATGCTTTAGCTACCTGCTTCTTCAACCAGAATTACATTCTTTCTTAAATTTCTGCTAAAACTTTTTGCTGATCTACCTTTACTCCAGGTCCCATTGTTGTAGATACAGCAATGCCTCTAACATATTGCCCCTTCGCTGATGCTGGCTTAGCCTTTATCAACGTTTCAAGCAATGCTTTAAAATTCTCTTCCAGTTTTTCCACTTCAAAACTTCTCTTCCCTATAGGAGCATGAATGATACCTGCCTTATCAACTCTAAATTCAATCATACCTGCCTTTAGGTTCTTAACAACATCTTTAATATTTGTAGTAACTGTTCCCACCTTAGGGTTGGGCATCAATCCCCTAGGTCCTAAAATCTTACCAAGTTTACCAACCGCAGCCATCATATCAGGAGTAGCCACAACTTTATCAAAGTCGAGCCAACCTTCCTGAATCTTCTTAACTAAATCTTCGTCACCTACATAATCTGCACCAGCTTCCTCAGCTTCTTTTGCCTTTTCACCCTTAGCAAATACAAGCACTTTAACCTGCTTCCCTGTCCCATGAGGAAGAGTAAGAGAACCTCTAACCATCTGATCAGCATGTCTTGGATCAACTCCAAGCTTTATAGCTGCATCTACACTTTCATCAAAATTAGCAAAAGCAATATCTTTTACTAATTTTAATGCCTCTTTAAGGTCATAATATTTTAATCTATCCACTTGATCTAATGCTTTTTTATATTTTTTTCCCACTTTAGCCATCTTCACTCACCTCTACAACTCTACTTCAACGCCCATACTTCTTGCTGAACCAGCAACGATCTTCATTGCTGTCTCAATATCTTTAGTATTGAGGTCAGGAAGCTTTATCTCTGCAATCCTCTTTAATTGCTCTTTAGTCAATTTACCAACCTTCTTAGCCTTAGGATTATCAGATCCGCTTTCTATCTTAAGCTCTTTCTTAATTAATTGTGTCACAGGGGGTGTTTTTGTGACAAATGTAAAAGATCTATCCTCATATACTGTAATTATTACAGGCACAATATAATCGCCCATATTTTGAGTTGCAGCGTTAAATGCTTTACAGAATTCCATTATATTTACACCCCTCTGACCCAATGCAGGTCCTACGGGTGGTGATGGATTAGCTTTTCCTGCAGGTATCTGTAGCTTAACCTGCCCCATTACTTTTTTTGCCATATATATCCTCCGATATTATCCTACTCTTTTAATTTGTAAAAAATCTAAATCTATTGGTGTTTGTCTACCAAAAATACTAACTATAACTTTAACTTTCTCCTTCTCGGCATTTACCTCATCTACAACACCAGTAAATCCCTGAAAAGGCCCATCAATAACTTCAACAACATCCCCTTTTATATATTTCATAGCCAATCTTGGAGCCTCAGATTTGGCAAGATCGATCATAGCCTTCACATCCTGTTCAGGAATAGGAACAGGGTTTATCCCACCAACGAAACCTGTTACTTTGGGAATAGATTTCACTTTATGCCAATTTTCTGTATTCATCTCCATATTGACCAATATATAACCGGGGAATGTGCTTCTTTTGCTCACCCTCTTGGCACCTTTCACCAATTCAACCACATTTTCTGTGGGAATTAATATCTCACCAAAAGAGTCATAAAGATTTTCATTTTTAATCTTCTCTTCAAGAAGCTTCTTAACTCTCTTTTCAAAACCAGAGTAAGTGTGGACCACATACCATTGTTTAGCCATAATCTACCCTACTATAAATTCGATGATCTTAGAAAGAGCAACATCAACCACACCAAGAAACACAGCCATCAAAATCACAAAGACAATAACAACCGTAGTAGTACCCACAGTCTCCTCCCTTGATGGCCATACAACCTTTTTCAGCTCTTCTTTCACTTCTTTTATGAAATTTATATATTTTTCCACAACATACCCCTATAAATGGCAGGCCAAGAGGGACTCGAACCCCCATCCCCCGGTTTTGGAGATCGGTGCTCTGCCAATTGAGCTATTGGCCTATTTTTTTACTACTTAGTTTCTCTATGTATTGTATGTTTTCTGTCAAACTTACAATACTTTTTGAGCTCTATTTTCCCAGTAGTAGTTTTTTTATTTTTAGTTGTTGTGTAGTTTCTATTTTTACACTCTGTACATGCAAGAGTTATAATCTCTCTCATCTTATCCTCTACTATTCAATAATCTCTGTAACAACACCAGCACCCACTGTTCTACCACCTTCACGAATCGCAAATCTCAATCCCTGCTCCATCGCGATCGGCTGGATCAACTCAACCTCTGCACTGATATTGTCTCCAGGCATTACCATCTCTACCCCCTCGGGTAATATTACTATCCCTGTAACATCTGTTGTCCTGAAATAGAACTGAGGTCTATATCCACTAAAGAATGGTGTATGTCTTCCACCTTCCTCTTTTGTCAATATATACGCCTCACACTTAAACTTCCTGTGTGGAGTGATTGTCTTCGGCGCTGCCAATACCTGACCACGCTCTACCTCATCCTTCTTGGTTCCTCTCAAAAGTACACCTATGTTATCTCCAGCTACACCCTCATCCAACACCTTACGGAACATCTCTACTCCAGTTACCACTGTCTTAATGGTTGGCCTAATACCAACTATCTCCACTTCATCTCCAACCTTAACTTTACCACGCTCCACTCTACCTGTTACAACTGTTCCTCTACCTGATATACTAAACACGTCCTCGATAGGCATTAAGAATGGCTTATCTATATCCCTCTGTGGCAATGGTACATACTTATCAAGAGCATCTATAAGATCCATTATTGGCTGATTCCATTTTGGATCCTCTGGATTCTCCAATGCCTTCAACGCACTACCCTTAATAACTGGTATCTCATCTCCAGGGAAATCGTATGAACTTAATAGATCTCTCACCTCAAGCTCCACAAGCTCCAACAATTCCTCATCATCCACCATATCTACTTTGTTCATAAACACTACAATGTATGGAACTCCAACCTGCCTTGCCAATAAAATATGCTCCCTTGTCTGTGGCATTGGACCATCTGCTGCACTTACTACCAATATCGCCCCATCCATCTGTGCAGCACCAGTAATCATGTTCTTTACATAGTCTGCGTGACCTGGACAGTCTACGTGCGCATAGTGCCTTGTTGGACTCTCATATTCCACGTGGGCTGTCGCTATGGTAATACCTCTTTCGCGCTCCTCTGGAGCTTTGTCAATATTTGAGTAGTCTACAAAATCTGCCAAACCTTTTGTAGACAATACCCTTGTAATTGCTGCTGTAAGAGTTGTCTTACCATGGTCCACGTGTCCTATCGTACCTACGTTAACGTGAGGTTTCTTCCTCTCGAACTTCTGTTTTCCCATAATATTCCTCCTATCTTTATCCGTTAAACTTTAGATTTTATTATTTCATCAGATATATTTTGAGGCACTTCTTCATAATGATCAAACATCATTGTGTAAGTAGCCCTACCCTGAGTAAGTGATCTTAGAGATGTAGCATAACCAAACATCTCTTTCAAAGGCACATTACAACGAATAACTTGAGCATTGCCTCTTGCTTCCATACCCTCTATTCTTCCTCTTCTTGAATTGAGGTCTCCCATTACATCACCCATATATTCATCAGGGACAACAACCTCAACCTTCATTATAGGCTCAAGTAATACTGGAGATGCTTTCTTACAAGCCTCTTTAAAACCTATAGAAGCAGCAATTTTGAAAGCCATCTCAGATGAGTCTACTTCATGGTAAGAACCATCCAATAAGGTCACAGCAACATCAACAACTGGATAACCGGCAAGAACACCAGTATCCATAGCTTCCACAATACCTTTCTCCACTGCAGGGATATATTCTTTAGGTATCACACCACCAACAATTTTATTGATAAACTTAAACCCTGCACCAGGCTCCTGAGGCTCAATCTCAAGAACTACATGACCGTACTGACCCCTACCACCTGATTGTTTAATATATTTAGATTCGTAAGAAGCTTTTTTCTTAATGGTTTCTCTATAAGCAACTTGAGGATTACCAACATTTGCCTCTACCTTAAATTCCCTCATCAAACGATCAACTATAATCTCAAGATGTAGTTCTCCCATACCTGAAATAATTGTTTGACCAGTCTCCTCATCTACTTTTACTCTAAACGATGGGTCCTCCTGGGCAAGTTTATTCAAAGCCATTGATAATTTATCTTGCTCAGCCTTTGTTTTTGGCTCTATAGCTACAGAAATAACTGGCTCTGGGAACTCCATAGATTCGAGTATAACAGGATTGTTTTCATCACAGAGGGTATCACCAGTAATAGTATATTTCAAACCCACTGTTGCACATATATCTCCAGCATAGATCTCTTTTATCTCTTCCCTCTTATTGGCATGCATTTTAAGTAGACGCCCAATTCTCTCTTTTTTGTTTTTTGTAGAATTAAGCACATAACTTCCTGCTTCAAGCCAACCAGAATACACCCTAAAATATGTCAACTGTCCCATATAAGGGTCAGTCATAATTTTGAATGCAAGAGCAGCAAAAGGCTCATCATCACCTGTTTTCCTTATAACTTCATTACCATTAAAATCAACACCCTTCACCGGTGGAATATCCACTGGAGATGGTAAATAGTCAACCACAGCATCAAGCAATGTTTGAACACCTTTGTTTTTAAAAGCAGTACCACATAAAACAGGAGTAAACTCAATAGCAATTGTCCCTTTCCTGATGGCTGATTTTAGTTCTTCTTCAGTAATCTCTTCACCTTCAAAATATTTATTCATTAACTCTTCATCAATTTCACATACCCTTTCCACAAGCTGTGTTCTATACTCTTCAGCCTTATCTTTATACTCAGCAGGTATATCTACATATTCATATTTTGCCCCTAACTGATCACCTTGCCATATAACAGCCTTCATCTTTACAAGATCAACTACCCCTACAAATTTATCCTCAGCACCTAAAGGGATCTGGATTGGCAAAGGTTTTGCTCCAAGTCTATCAACCATCATTTTAACAACATTATAAAAATCTGCTCCAACTCTATCCATTTTGTTTACAAATGCAATTCTTGGAACTCTATACTTATCAGCCTGTCTCCAAACAGTTTCTGATTGTGGCTCAACACCACCAACAGCACAAAAAACCGCTACCGCACCATCCAAAACTTTAAGAGAACGTTCAACCTCTATTGTAAAATCTACGTGCCCTGGAGTATCTATAATATTAATTCTATAACCATTCCAAAAACACTGAGTAGTAGCAGAAGTAATGGTTATACCCCTCTCACGCTCCTGCTCCATCCAGTCCATTGTAGCAGTACCTTCATGAACTTCACCAATCTTATAGTTTACACCGGTATAATATAATATCCTCTCAGTAGTAGTGGTTTTACCGGCATCAATATGGGCCATAATTCCTATATTTCTCTGTTTCTCTAAAGGGTATTGTCTAGGCACCTTATCCTCCTACTACCATCTGAAGTGAGCAAATGCTTTATTTGCTTCAGCCATCTTGTGAGTATCCTCACGTTTTTTAATTGCAGTTCCCTTATTAGCATATGCATCCAATATCTCTGCAGTTAATCTTTCCACCATCCCCTTTTCCTTCCTATTTCTTGCAGCAGAGATCAACCATCTAATAGCAAGAGCTTGCTTCCTATCAGCTCTCACCTCAACCGGAACCTGATATGTAGCACCACCCACTCTTCTTGATTTTACCTCAAGCAGTGGCTTAACATTTTCAATAGCCTTCTTAAAAACCTCTATACCTTCCTCGCCAGTTTTCTCTTTTATAAGCTCCATCGACTTATAAAATATACCTTCAGCTACAGATTTCTCGCCATCATACATTAAGCTATTAACAAATTTTGTAACGAGAACCTCTCCAAATATTGGATCTGGCAATACTTCTCTCTTTTTAGCAACTCTTCTCCTAGCCATATTACATCAACCTCTCACTTCTTAGCTTTTTTAACGCCATATTTTGAACGGCTCTTATTCCTGTTTTTAACACCAGCAGTATCGAGAGTACCCCTGATTATCTTATACCTAACACCAGGTAAGTCCTTAACCCTACCACCTCTTACAAGAACAACTGAGTGCTCCTGAAGGTTATGACCTATACCAGGAATATATGCTGTAACCTCAATACCATTTACCAATCTAACCCTTGCAACCTTCCTTAAAGCTGAATTAGGTTTCTTAGGGGTAGTGGTATATACCCTTACACATACTCCTCTTTTCTGAGGATTATTCTTTAACGCTGGAGACTTGGTCTTTTTCACAACCGCTTCCCTTCCATGTCTCACCAATTGACTCAACGTTGGCACTTAGCACCTCCAATTTTATCTTCGAACATTGTCGTCATTTTAAACATACCAATACCTTTTAAATGAGCTTATCACTATAATAGAACAATTTTAAACTGTCAAGTTTTTTTTGAAATGATCTACAAGAAAATAAAATCAAAAAATATAAAATGGAAATATGTTTTGAGATTTTTGGGAAGAACTGATTAAGGAAGGTGATAAGGTTATCTTTGTTACTAAAAAGATATTTGAAAAAGGTGTCGTGGATGTTTGCTATCTCCTAATCACTTAAATTTTTCAAATTATCGTCCATATTCTCCTCACAGGTTTTTATAGATGTACTAAAATAATCAGTCAAGGATTATGTGTGGTTAATGATGCAATTAATATTACATAGTCACTCAGTTCCTCCAATAATCATTTATCAAAAACATTTAACTTATTTTCATTATATCCAAATAACAAATTATTTTAATCAGAAATAATCATTTAACATTAATTTAACTTTATATTTTTTAAGCAATTCTTTTTTTGATATTTTAATTTAACTTACTTGTTAACACTATAAAACATCAATTTCTTTTTTTTTAAAGTCTCCAATAGAGTTTGTCTCGTAATTTATGGGGGTCATTATAATTAAATCGATTACCGAGTGTCATTCCAGCTTCATTTGTTATAAAAGTTAAATCAGTATTCATATAAAACACCCAATACATTATTTTATATTTTTATTCAACAGAGTATATCTATCTTATTGTTATCTTTCGTTATGTAATCTATTATATACTGTCTTCACAAATAATAAACCGCAAATCTATTACAATCTCCTCAGCTTCAATCCTACTGAATTTAAAACAACTATTAGAGAACTTATACTCATGAAACCAGCAGATATTATAGGGTGCAGGTATCCAAGAGCGGCAAGGGGGATCATCAATATATTGTAAAAAAATGCCCAAAAAAGATTCCATTTAATCGTTTTATTGGTATACTTCACAAGCCTTACCAATTTTACCACCGAAGAAAGTTTATTATTCAAAATCACAGCATCAGCAATCTCAATGGCAAGCTCCGATCCACTACCCATAGCAATCCCAACATCGGCACTTTTAATGGCTGGAGCATCATTAACACCATCACCTATAAAAATATTTTTTACCCCATTATCATGATCCTTGGCAATAATATCAGACTTTTCAAACGGTGTTAAAGATGTTTTTATATTCAATAAATATTTTACCTTATCAAGTGTTGACAATGTTGATTGTTCGTTATCACCAGTCAATAGATTAATATCGATGCCGACAGATTTAAGATACTTCAGACTTTCTTCTGCGTCATCCTTCAATTTATCTTTTAAAAATAGAACAGCTGCCAAAATCTTATTTATTGCAACAAAAATAACAATGTATCCCTCATACTGACTACTACCAACCTCATCCAGAATATTTTTCTCAACAACAATAGATTCATCATTTAAAAACTTTAAATTACCAATGGTTATTTCACAACCATCTAATGCTTCACCTTTAATCCCTCTACCTGCAACCTCATTAACATTCTTAATCTCAACGGCTTCACCATCATAATAATCGACTACTGTTCTTGCAACAGGATGTTTCGAATATTTTTCAAGAGATGCTACATAACAAAGTAGCTTACTTTCATCGATATTACTTACCATCTGAACCTTAGATATTGCCAATTTACCTTCTGTTATGGTACCGGTCTTATCGAAATAGATCTTTTTGATCCCTTCAATATCTTCTATAATATCCCCTTTTTTAATAACTATACCATGTTTTGCAGCGATATTTGTTGAAAGCATTAAGGCAAGTGGTATGGCAATCCCCAACGCACAAGGGCATGTTATAACTAATATTGAAACAGCATTCATTAAAGATACCTCTAGGTTACCATTATAGTGAAACCAAAGTATAAATGTTAAACCTGATATTGCAATTACTGTAGGAACAAATATGGAAATTATTTTATCTATACGTTTCTGAACTTTAAATGTTGCCTGCTGAGCATTTTCGATGGCATCCACAATCTTAGCAACTACAGATTCTTTAAAGCTATTTTCCACTTTTATAACTATTTTACCCAAAATATTTTTCGTTCCTGAATATACAACATCACCACCCTTTTTAACTACTGGTATCGACTCTCCTGTCAATGTCGCTTCATCCACTTCTGTAGATCCTTTTACGATAGTGCCATCAAGGGGTATAATCTCATCTTCATACACAATTATAAAATCTCCCACATTTATATCCTTTATATTATAAACAATACCTGTAAGTTCATCTATTTCTAAATCTATTTCCAGAGGATCAACTTTTTTTACATTAATCGGTTGCAACCCCTTCAATACCAAAAGCTCTTTAGATGCCTTAACTTTAATAGTAGCTTCAATAAATCTACCTAAAAGTATCAATGTAATAATCATTGCAGCTGAATCAAAATAAACTTCCAATCCGCTAAACATAGCATAAATACTGTAAAGATATGCCGAAAATGAACCTAAGACAATCAAAACATCCATATTTAACGTTCGATTATTCAAAGATTTAATGGAATTTACGATAAAAGGTTTACCTGAATAGAAAATAACAGGAGTAGTTAACAAAAAAGTGATAAAAGTAAACATCTTTTTAAGATTTTCGTCGATACCCTGAAAATAACCAGCATATAATGCAACAGAATAAAGCATAAGCTGCATACTAAAAAAACTCGCCACCCCAAAACGTATAAAATAATCTCTTTTTTCATTTTCCATCAATTCATTTGTAGATGACATACCGATTGGGACAGGGCAATAACCTAAATTTGTTATAGTATCTAATATTCTATTAAGTTCAATTTTCATAGGGTCATACTGGATAACCATTTTATGGGTAGCATAATTTACCCTAACATACTTAATACCTTTTATTTTTGAAAGACTATTTTCTATCAACCAGATACATGCAGCACATCTGATATCTGATACAAATAACGAAATCTCAAAACAGTTATCATCTACTTTTTTTATATCATCTAAAAAAAGTTCCTCTGTAACCTTTATTCTTTTAACCTGCCCAGGCTTATAATCCTTTCTTATCTCGTAAAATTTCTCAAGACCACCATCTTTTACGAAATGATATACAGAGTGACAACCTGAACAGCAAAAATAGAGATTCTCACCCTTTTCATTTTCTTCAATAATTGCACTATTTTTCTTAATTTTAAGAAGGCAGTGGCTACATTCCACCAACGATTCATTCTGATTCGTCATCGTCATGTAGAATACGATATTTTATACCTTCAGTATCGTCAAACTGTTTTCTCTTAATTGCCCAGATGAAAAAAAATAGTGCCAATCCACCCAACAATAAGCTAATTGGCACCAAGATATAAAGTGAACTCATACTTAAAACTTATACGCAAGGTATAATGGTATAAAAAGCATTGCTATTATTGCAAGTATCATAATTATAGTTCCAAGTTTCATAAAACACCTCCAGTTTTATTATCTATTCGCTACAAATTATACTCAACTCTCTAACCACTCAACTACTCAACTATTCAACCTTATACCATTATTTAACATATATAGGTTCTTCCAATCTAACCGTTTTATTATTAACTTCCACCTCAGACACTACAAGATAATTACCTTCTAAACTGTCATTTACAACTATCTTAAAGCTATTACCATTATATTTTGCAGACTGTTCCATTTGTCGACTACGGGAAATATCGTCCAACTTTATATTTTTAATAATAATCGGAACATCACTTTTTACCGTTCCCTCTATCACTATATTATCACCATCTTTAAAAATATTACCTATCTCTGTTTTTATATTATAAGCTCTAACAATTTTCTTATTCTCATCATATTTAAGCGCTGCGTTATAGGTATCCTGTTCCACTTTTCCATCAAAATATTTAATTCCAAAATAAAAAGAGGAATACAATAATAACAAACCAAATATTATAAGTGCAATCATCATCCTCATTTAGTAATCCTCTTTTTAGCAAATGGTTTTCTAAAAGTCACTTTTTTCTTAATAATATTACCTTTTTCATCTTTTATTATCATCTCAATTTCTATTAACTGATTCTTTTCAGCTATCTCCTTCGGTATCTTCAAAAATACATTTTCAGTTTTTTTAGACTTAGGCTCAGAAATAAAACTATCAGTCGGGTCTAAAATAATATTTAATTCTTTATGTTTATCAGCTACTAAAACTTTAAAAGATTTCTCTTTGGTTGAATAATTCTCCATCAACAACTGAAATCCATTTACAGCATAATCCTCAGTAAATCTTGGATAAAACTTAGAATTTGTTAATAGTTCCACTTTATAACTTTTAAGATTCACTGCAGAAACTATAGTTGCAACGAGAAAAACCAAAGTAACCATCCCACCAATTAAAACGGTTGGTCGTTTTAAATTTTTATTATTATCAGGTCCATACAGATATCCGAGAAGGGATCTTTTACCCCTTTTTGACATAACCTTCTCGCAAGCATCGATACACTTAGCACAATTTATGCATGCAGAATTAAGACCCTGCCTAATATCTATACCAGTTGAACATACTTTAACACAGGCATTACATTTTATACATTCATCTTTAGTTTCAGGGATCATATATACAGCAAGGGTATTATTGTCATACAATACCGATTGAATCATAGAATATTGACAAACGGTTGCACAAAATCTGAACCTTACAAGATAAACATCTAAAAATATTATTACAGTTAAGACTATAATAAAACCTAAGGTAACAGGATGGATATACCCACCTGCAATATCTCTAAAAAATTTATAAGGATCAACAAAATAAAAAACCATATTCATAGAAATAATAAAGCTTATCAATAGTAACAGTAAAATATATATGAACTTCCTACCTACCTCACCTTTTTTCACTTTATCTATAAAAGAGGTTACCTCAATGGTAACAGATTGTGGGCATAACCAACCACACCAAATCCTACCATAAACCAATGTCATTGTTATAAATGCAAAAGTAAAAAAAAGTGTAGCAAGTAGAATAAAAAAGAAATTATTAATAGGCAAAGGATAACCAAGTAGATAAAATATGAGTTCCCTAATATCAAATCTAAACAAACTGTTACCATCTATTTTTATAAATGGGATAATAAGTGCAATTGATATTAAAATTTTTCTCAATAAGCTACGTTTTGACTGATAATTATTATTATTATTTTTCATCTTCATCTTCCAACATTTTATATTTAGCAACCTCAACCCTATCTTTTCTCTTATCTGAATAATAGTAAAAAATAGAGAAGATCAATAACCCAACTAAAACTGACCCAAATATTACTAACATTACATGATCCAATGCCATAATCCACCCTTTTTTTATTATAACCCCCTCCATACCAACCTGGAAGGGGTTATATTCAAATCTACTTTTTCATATTCTCTTCAAATGCTTTTTCCTGACTCCAGCCACCAAGAGATGGTGTGTATTTATAAGTATAAAATACACCAAATATAATCAGGCCGATAAAAAGAATTAGCCAGCCGATGGGGAGATCATGCTTTGTATCCTCTTTCTCAAATTTGGAGAAATCATCAAATTCCTCATTATAATTACCATTTACCATATATTCCCCCTATTGCTTTTTTTGAGCCTTTGTAAACTCAACCAAAGCCCATATCTGTTCTCTTGTAAATTGAGCAGCATACCCAGGCATAGCACCTTCAGAACCGTTAGCAATTAAGATAAACAGTTCCTTCTCTGTTCTTCCGGTATCAGCTAAAGCTGGTCCTATATTACCTTCACCATTTTTACCATGACATCCTACACATTCAATTTTAAACAATCTCTCACCAACAGCAACAGCATCAGCTTTCCCTTTAAGAGGAGATACCTCTTCCACAGAATCTTCTTTAACCAAAATTGCCTGTTTTCTTTCTACAGATGTGCCAAGTTGTTGTAGATATGCAACAATCGCAT